>CALBIE010000117.1 GCA_937893495.1 uncultured Verrucomicrobiales bacterium
CCATTGCCGCCTTTGCGACCAATGACCTGGGTCAATACGGTGCCCGCCTCGTAACGAGGAGCGCCGGGGCAGGGACTCTTCTCAGCGTGCGATGGTGTCGATACACGGACCGAGTGTGCCGCTGTGGACGGGTGTTCCTGCCCTGAAAACCGCATGAACCGGCGAGTGTCGAATGGCATTTTTCCATCAGGATGATCTTTGTATCGCTGGCGAGAGTGATCCAGGAAGCGCAGCACCGCATCGTCGTCGTCGAACATCAGCACCCAGTCGAGCGCCTGACCATCGCTGTTCAGCACGGCGATGCCCTGCGGTGCCGGACCGCTTTTGCCGATAGCGTTGAGCAGGCGGGTTTCATCGTCGCGCGGCGGTTGATGCATCAGTCCCGCGCCGACTGATACGGGAATGAAGTCGCGATTAACCTGACGAATGACTTCGGGGTTGGCAAAGACCGCCTCACGGGCGGCTCCGGCGAACACTCAGCAACGTTCCGCGGCCGGGTCGGCATTGATGAAGGCCCAGAGCAGGATGGGCTTTTTCTGTTCAAGACTGGCGCGCAGGCCATCGAGCAGGCAGTAGTTCCACTTGATTTCCCGCCAGACCAGTTTCGGTGGCTGCAGGGCAGAGATTTCGCGTTGAATGGACGACCAGAAGGCCGGTGATTCCCTGGCAGTTGCGCCATGGGGCGTTAAGAGCATTGAAGCGACGATTCCGCCCAGAAGGTTGCGAAGATTTGTCATAATATGATTTCCAGATTACCGAAGCGTCGGCTCTTAATACGTGAGAGTAGCACCCGGATCATATGACGCCGAGGCATAGAATCAATAAATGGAAGTCTGAAGCTGGGCCGGAAATTCCTTCACCGACCCGAGGTAAATTTCCCGGCCGAAGCGCGGGCCGCACACAGCAAACCCCGCGCCTCCATCAAGCGAGAGCTCTGGGAATGCGAGCAACCTCACTTGTTCGCGTGGAACATGGATCCATGGACCTTAAACAAACTCGTGTTCCGTGTCGCGCACGGTCAGCACGGGGCAGGGGGCGTGGCGAACGATACGCTCGGCGGTACTGCCCATCACGAAATGCTTCAGGCCGGTATAGCCATGGGTCGTGATAATGAGCAGATCGGTTTCGGTCTTTCGGGCGAGTTCGACAATTTCGCTGTATGGGCTGCCGACGCGAACGGCGATACTCCATGCGACACCCTTGGGAATGGTTTGAGAGGCCGTTTTTTTCAACGTCTTTACGGCCTGCTTCTCGAGCGAGGTGTTGATGTCTTCCATATCTGGCGGAATAATCATTCCTTCCGGGTAAACGGCCGGTTCGACGACATGGAGCAGATCGATGTGCGCCCCAAACTGCTGCGCGAACTTGATCGCGTACTTCAATGCCTTGGTCGAGTGATCGGAAAAATCCAGAGGGACAAGAATCTTCTTGAGTTTGAACACGCTGGGGACGAGGTCGATAACCGCAGCCCTGGATTTTCGCCGCACGGTTTTTTTCTTCGCAACCTTGGTTTTAGCTGCCTGGGAGGAGGATTTGGCTTTCATTGTATTACCCTTCATTTATCTGACGAACGCTACACCAAAAGGTTACGTGCGCTTGCCGGAATTTGGCGGTTTACTCGCGCGGATTGGTCAATCCGCCTTTTGGCCAACCTGTGTCAGGCGAGTGGCAAATCTGAATCGGCGCAGGAAACCTGGTCGTGCAACTCGATGATGGCTTGAATCTCGTGGTGCACTACATCCGTGCCGATTCGCTTGATGAGACGGCACGTGGCGAACTGACCAGCGGCACCCAAATATGAACTTTCCCATTGCTGGAAGCGACTCTCGACAGCCTCATTCTCGAAAGGCCAGCGAACGGGCGGCTTGTGAAGACCGCAACGCCAGGGCTTCGGAGTCAGTCGTGCTCGAAAACAATTCTGCGCTTCGCAAAGCTTCCGGTAGAGCGGATCCGTGCCCATTTCGTCAAACGTCTCCATGGTATTTCCAGCGTCCGGTTCAAAAACGTTATGGGTGGCCAGCAGTCGGAGTCCCGCGCAGGTGCGATAGATACGCCAACCCCAGCCTGATTGGCTGTAGGCCCATGCCTGTGCTTTCTTTAAGAACGGTTCGACCAGGGAGTCTTGAGATTTTTGACCGAAGAGGCGACCAAAGAATCCGGGGCTTTCCCGCGCGTGCTCGAGTCCCGGAATATCGACGTCCACAAACATTGCGCGGGCCGTATTGAGCACAAGGCAACCGTACGCGTTGCGAGTGAGCACGGCACTGCGTTCGCCGTTTCGGTTGGTCAACTCGCGGATGATTTCCTCGCGTAATGGACGATCTGAATAGCCGTATCCGGACGGGAGTGGTTCTCCCCGGGCCGCCTTGGCGGCCATCTTTTTTGCCGCTTCCACGGCGGCGGCCTGCGCCGCTTCCGGGCTCTCATCCGACCAGCGCCAACAGCTGAATTTCGACGATTCGTCCGGGATGTTGTTGCCGGGGGCGAATCCGCGTGCCCAGAATTTGGGGAAGTTCATTTGGACTGTAAAAGTTGTAGATTGAACTGAATGGTAATAAAGGAAATTCTTTCATCCTCCTTCATCCGTGCGGGCATGGATCTTTGACAGTCGCTTCAATTTCGTCTGTCCTCATCTTCCGTTTTCCGTTATAGCAGACCGCCTGTGAGTAATCAGAACAAACCTGTTCGCATCGGAATTGTCGGTTGTGGCGCCGTGGTGCGCGAGATGCATCTGGCCGCGCTGGTCCAATGTCCGAATGTCGAGGTAACCTACCTGTGCGACCGGGTCGAGTCGTTTCGAACTATTGCGAAGCAGGAATACGGCCTTGATTCAGCGAAAATGACGGCCGACTACCAGGATTTCAAGGGCGAGGTCGATGCGGCAATTGTGGCAGTGCCGCCCAAGTTTCATTGTCCGGTTACGTGCGACCTGCTCGACATGGGCATTCATGTGCTCTGCGAGAAGCCGATTGCAATGACGACGGCGGAAGCGCAGCAGATGATGGTTGCGGCGAAGAAAAACGATCGAATTCTGACGGTCGGTTTTATGACGCGATATATGCGCAGCGCCCGAATGTTTGCGGAAATCGTGCGCGATCCGCTGATTGGCGAGATTCAGGAAGTGATCGCTGAATCAGGCACCAAGATGGGTTGGACGATGACCAGTGACGCTTATTACAACAAGGCCATGACCATTGGCGGGACGTTTTACGACTCGGGCATTCATGTCATTGACCGCGTTCTCTGGCAGTTCGGCGAATTGGATGAAGTGGACTATGAGGACGACTCTTACGGCGGCGTCGAAACGAATGCGGTACTTCGCGGCAAGCTCACGATTGATGGCCGCAAAGTGCCCTGTCGGATGGCCTTTAGTTGGACGCATTTGCTGTCCAACGCCATTACCGTGATCGGGAGCGCTGGAACCCTTGAAGTGAGCCTCCGTGGTGACGATTTGCTTTTCGTTACCCGCACAGTTAATGGCAAACCCGTCCGTTTTAAGGTGGAGTTCGAGGGCGCAACGCCAAATCCGACTCACAGCCAGGCGCTGGAATTTGTCGCTGCCATTCGGGAAAATCGACAACCGTTCATTACTGCCGAGTCGGCGACCAGGCCACTCACGTTGATTGAGAAAGCCTATTCCGTGCGAACGCCGATGGTTCAGCCGTGGGTCGAAGCCGAAGGCCCGTTGAACTGATTTGAAACGCATTCGATGACGCCAAATAAAACACTCATTACCGGGGCGACGGGATTCATTGGAACCCGCTTCTGTGAGAAACTGACGCTGCACTGGAAGATGCCTTACCGGGTGATCGTGCGCAACTATACCAATGCCGCACGAGTCGCCCGTTTGGACGCTGAAATGGTGCCCGGCGAATTGGCGAACATTGACGCGATCAGCAAGGCGCTCGATGGCTGCGACACGCTGGTTCATATGGCCCACGGCGAAGATCACAAGGCACCCGATGAGACCGCCAACGTGGTCCGAGCCGCGCTGAAGGCAAAGGTTAAACGCTTTGTGTACATCAGTTCGATGTCTGTGCACGGTTCGGAGCCCGGAAAGAATTGCGAGCGCGAGGAAACTGCCAGCTTGATATATCGCGATTCGAGCACGTATGCAGTGTCCAAGGCGGACGAGGAACGCGTGGTGCAGAAAGCGATCGATCGGGAAGGGTTGCCGGCAATCATCCTGCGGCCAACCGTTGTTTTTGGACCCCACAGTGGATTTGTAGTGGATGCCGTGAAAATGGCTCAAACGGGTACGATGTCGTTGCTCGACGACGGAAAATGGTTCTGCAATGCAGTGTACGTGGACGACGTCTGCTCGGCGATTCGCGCTGCCATGACGTGTGAAAACGGGGTGGGCAAGGCGTTCTTCGTCAATGCCGATAAGGCAGCGACCTGGGCAGATTTCAATACGACTTTCGGAGGCATGGCGAATCCCGATGCAGAGATCGTGAATTTCGAGAGCGAGGAACTGAAGGCCTACTGGGCGGCTCAGCAACCCAACTTGAAAACCAACCTTGCGTCGGCAGCCAAGCTGGTCGTGTCGCCCGACCTGCATCGCGAAATTGGAAAAGTGCCGATGTTCAAGTCGGCAATCACCTGGGCCAAGGAGACGACCAAAGGATTCATGAGCCCGGAGAAAGTGGTGGCGTTCAAGTCGAAGGTCAGTCCGCGTCCGCGTGCTTCGGGCGGTTCATCAGTCCCGAGACCAAACGAAGGGCGCATTCGCCGCGAAGTCTTTCCCGTTGAATTCAAGAACGACCTGGCAAAAGCCACGTTGGATTGGAAGCCGGCCTTTACCTTCAAACAAGGCGCCGAGATGACGCGGCTCTGGCTGGAGTTCACGCGGTTGATTCCCCAGCCGAAGTAGTTCTTCCCGGTCGGCCATTTCCATCCCGCAAAGTAAGCTTGTATAATGATTCGAGGCGAGTGCTGCCTGGCTTAATGTGCTTGAATTTCTGGCGTGTTGCTCTCGTGGCAATAGCATTGCTTGTAGTTGGCGATTCTTGTTCATCCCCGCTTGACGGTGCAATCCCCGCTACGTACCTTCCCTCCGCCCAGCCTGACGAATGGCTTAATGAAAATCAAATCGTCGGGTAGTATTCATACAACCGGAAAGTGCACGTCTTGCCGAAGAAAGAGTATCGGTATCGGGCTATTAATTGTCTCACTGGTTTCGATAATTGCTCTCCCTCTGTTAAAATCTGGACACATCCCTGCTCGGGATAGCGGTGGGCCCGTGACTGGGAATCGTGACCGGGGAGGGGGATCAAACGATCGGGACGGTAATCTCACCAGGGTGGTTGAATTCAAGACGCCCTTGCGGATGAGGGATATGGACGGCGACCGCCAAATGGATGGGCCGTGGGGTTCGTTGGAGGTCAGTCCGATCACCATTCAAGCTCCCGCCGAGTTGTTGAGATTAAAATTCGATTTCAGTCGGCCGATGTTTACGGAGATCGTGTGGAACCTTTCGGTTTCAAACAGGATTGAACTTAAGGTTGTCCTTGAGGAAGCTGGTTTCAGCAAGGTGCAGGTGGAGGAGCTTTTGATGCGGGCGTCGTGGAACAGTGAAACGCTTCAATGGGTGATTAAGCCGACGGATGGCTTTGTCTTCGGAATGGACAACCGGATTCGTGGGAAATTCTATTCTCGCTTGGTTGAATTTGCGAACAATGACGGGATCAAGTATCCAATCAGGTTTTTCTATCGCTCCATGGACGAGTGGAATGACGACAGTAATCTCAAGCTCCAAACGATTGCGCTGATAACAAAACTGGTGCTCCCCATAGCCGGAGGATTTGTGCTTTATGATCAGGATCTGCTTTTGAATCAAGTGACGGATCGCGTCGAATACGGTAAGCTCAGAATAGCGCTTTCCGGGACACGCGGGCTGGCCTTATCCGTCAAGGTTGAACATCGCAAAGACATTGAAGCGGTCGCGAACTATTGGGGGATCGGCGATCACCGGGTACTGGTCGAGCCTGAACTGAGGGCCATGTCCCTCAAATCAGCCGGGGGCAAGATCGATGTCATTCGCCTGTTACCGAGATTTGCCCGAGTTCGGCTGAATACCTTCGTCTATCGCAGTGAATTTTCTCCGCGGAAGGGGGTTGAATACGACTGTGTCTGGACGGCCATGAATTTTTTCAATGAAGTGCCGGACGATCGATTTTCGACTGATGATCGCGAAAAACTGGTCGAGGCATTGACAACCGCAATTCCAGCACCCAATCAATTTGGCGATCTCGTTTTTCTGTTGAACAAAGACAGTGAGTTGGTGCATGCGTGCAACTACATTGGAGCCAATATCGTCTTTACCAAGAACGGTGCAACGCAGTTTGCTCCCTTTGTTTTCGCTTTCATGCAGGACGTTATGGCTAGCTATGGAATTACCAATTCTGCTGATATTGTTTACCGGAGACTGTCTTACGCGGGTCCGACCCAGGAAGTTGGAAAGACTGGTGAGGGCGGCAAAGAGCAGTTCTCGAGTCTTGGACAAATTGAGTGACGCCGCCTGCGAATCAGCCAATCTGATTCCGATTTGAGGTGGCTCGGGTTGTGATTTGCACGCCGGATTTCGTTAGCCCGACTTGGCGGACTGGAGGGTGAAAACCACTATTTTCGGGGCGGCGACA
>CALBIE010000118.1 GCA_937893495.1 uncultured Verrucomicrobiales bacterium
CTTCGACAACCGGTGGAGGTCGCGGCAGGCAGTCGGTTGGTGTTCGCGATGCGGCAGAAGCACGGAACGGAAAACACGCTTCGACATTTTCGTATTTCTTTGACTGGAGCGACAAACGCTCAACCCACATCCGTTCCCGACGACATTGCCGGTCTCATCGGCGATCGAGCGGCGAAGCGGACGGAGAAGGATTCCCAACGGGTAGTCTCGTTTTACCGTAATATCGATCCTGATTGGATTGCGTTGCGCCGACCCATCGAAAGCCATCTCGCGAAAGTACCGACCGCTCCATCGACGAAAGCGCAGACGCTGGTGGAGCGGACCAAGGCGCGCCGCGAGTCATTCGTACACGTCCGTGGCGATTACGCGCGGCCCGGTAAACACGTCGGCCCGGGAACGCCTGGCGTGTTGCATGCCTTCGCGGCGAAATCGAAAGAGCCTACACGACTGGACCTGGCCCGGTGGCTGACCGCTCCAGCCAATCCGTTGACCGATCGCGTGACGGTCAACCGCATCTGGCAACGACTGTTTGGCGTTGGACTCGTGGCGTCGTCGGATGATTTCGGAACCAAGGGGGCGCCGCCGAGTCATCCATTGCTGCTCGACTGGCTCGCCTGTGAACTGCAATCCACGGGCTGGAGCCGCAAGGCCATCATTCGCAAGATCGTGCTGTCCGCGACCTACCGACAGTCGTCCGCCATGCGTCCGAAACTGGTAGGATTTCCGTCGGGCAATAAACTGCTCTGGCGGCAGAACAGCTTTCGATTGGATGCGGAGGCGATTCGCGATTCGCATCTCGTTGCCAGTGGTGTTTTTGAATCGCGCATTGGCGGCCCGGGCATTCGGCCGCTGCTGCCTTCGTTTGTCACAGACGTTGGACGCAGCGTGAAGTGGTCGGTCAGCGAGGGCGGTGAACGTTATCGGCGTGGTATGTACATCTTTTTCAAACGCACCGTGCCCTATCCAATGCTGATTACCTTCGATGCGCCGGACTCCAGCGTGAGTTGCAGTCGCCGTGAGCGATCGAACTCGCCATTGCAGGCATTGACGCTGTTGAATGACCCGGTGTTCTTTGAATGCGCTGAGGCACTGGGGCGTGCGTTTTCCGTGAAACCCGGCGCAGATGCCCGCGAATCAATCCGACGGATGTTCGAGCGCTGTCTTGGCCGCGCACCGTTGCCGGAAGAATTGGATTCGCTGGGCCGTGCGTTCGAGGACTTCGCGGCCGGAAAACAAGGCGCAGGCAAGGCCGTCGAACCGATAGTTGCCATTGCCCGCATCATTATGAACCTCGATGAATTTATCACCCGCGATTGAGATGCACTCTATTCGATATCCATCGCCGTTTGGGTTAAGGGCCGGAAGTTCCCTGTTTACGGTATCCGGGTGTGTCGCTTCGTGCTTTGACGCCGGTGGTGTAGACCGGGACGATGCAGATGGAGCGCGGGATTCATCCCGCAGAAACGTGGAAATGCACATCGGCTCTCGTAGGCATGGGTGCGCGGTCCTGAAACGCACAATGGTGCGCGGTCCCGAGGACATGGGAAAGTGCGTGAACTTCGGTGAAAAGCGGACGCTTCTGCGGAATGAATTCCGCGCTCCCGCCAGTCCAATTGCATCGTTCCGGATTAAAGCATTGATTTCAGTGATAGGGCCCACATTTTCCGTGCATCGGAATGCCCCCTCACCCCGGCCCTCTCCCCCGATGGGTGAGCGGGTGCCCGAAGGGCGGGTGAGCGGGACGGACGCGCCAAACCGGTTTGTACCCTTGAATTTTGTCCATCGAGCCATTGAGCTGTTGGAGAAAAACCTGGGTGCAGTGCTTTTATCTTCATGAACGATCTCGAACAAATGAATCGACGCCGCTTTTTTTCCACAAGTTCCGGAGGATTGGGCACGCTGGCGCTTGCTTCGTTGTTACGGCGGGATGGTTTGCTCGCGGATGAATCGGACGGACGACACAGTCAAGGGCCGCATTTCGCGCCGAAGGCGAAGAACTGCATCTATTTCTTTATGGAGGGCGGGCCGAGTCACATGGACCTGTTCGATCCCAAGCCGAAGTTGAACGAACTGGATGGGCAGCCGTTGCCGGATTCGATGCTGGAGAGCGTCAAGTTCGCGTTCATCCAGAAGGAGAGCGCGCGGCTGATGGGATGTCCCCGGACTTTTCAGAAATATGGCCAATGCGGGATGGATTTGTCCGACCTGCTGCCGCACCTGAGCACGTGCGTGGATGACATCGCCTTCATCCGTTCCATGCACACGGATCAGTTTAATCACCTGCCGGGCCAGTTGAAGATGTTGACCGGCTCGGCGTTTCGTGGTTTGCCGACGCTGGGCTCGTGGTTGAATTATGGCCTGGGCAGCGAGTCGCAGAATCTGCCGGCTTACGTCGCCATGGTAACGCTCGGTCGTGGCCTTCCCGGTGGTGCGGCGAGTTGGTCCAGCGGTTTTCTCCCTTCGAGTTACTCCGGGTCGTTGTTTCGCAATCAGGGCAGCCCGATTTTGAACCTCGCCAATCCGCCCGGTGTGACAGACGCGATTCAAGAGCGCAGCCTGTCAACGGTGAACCAGTTGAACCGGATGCGCTACGAACGGCTCGGTCATCCGGAAGTCGCCAGCCGTATCAAGGCCTACGAACTTGCATTTCGAATGCAGTCATCGGCACCGGAACTGCTGGATTTGTCCGGTGAATCGAAAGCGACACTGGACGCGTATGGAGTCAATCGCGAGGAGTTGTCCGAATCAGGAAAGCCGGGCGGGCCGGGCTTTTACGGTTCCTTCGCCCGCAACTGTCTTCTGGCGCGCCGCATGATTGAGCGGGGGGTGCGCTTCGTGAATCTGTTTTTCTCCACCTGGGATCATCACAGTTATCTGGATCGCGGGCTGGCGTACAATTCACGCGTGTCAGATCAACCCGTGGCGGCGCTGCTGAAAGATCTCAAAGCACGAGGATTGCTGGATGACACGCTGGTCGTCTGGGGCGGCGAGTTTGGTCGCACGCCGCTGGGCGAGAACCGCGTGAATTTCAAAACCATCACGGGACGGGACCATCATCCGTATGCCTTCACCAAATGGATGGCGGGCGGTGGTGTGAAAGGTGGCCAAATCATCGGCGAAACGGATGAGATTGGCTGGGGCGTGGCAAAGGACCCGGTGCATGTCCACGATCTGCACGCGACCATTCTGCATCTGTTTGGATTCGACCACGAACGGTTGACGTATCGTTTCCAGGGTCGGGATTTCCGCCTGACCGACGTGCATGGGCATGTGGTCGGTGATGTTCTTGCGTAATCAGCACGGTTCGAAAGAAGCTGTTTTAGGCTGGAACGATGCAGTGGGAGCGCGGCATTCATGCCGCAGAAACGTGGATTTGCAGATCGGCTCCCGCAGTTTGAGATCGATGGTTCTGACACGCGAAATGGTGTGAGGGCCGACGACATGGTCGTGCCCGTGGCCGCCGGCTCCGGATGGATATTTCTGCGGAATGAATTCCGCGCCCCGGCCGCTTCAACTGAAGCGTGCCGGTTAAGAGTGGGAGATCGCGCGAATCTGGAAACTTTATTGGAGTTCACGCTTTAGCGTGCCCGGACAACCTGCCGCCGTCGCGCTGGAGCGCTTTGGCGCGCCGCGGAAAGGTTGAACTCCAAAAACGGAGACGTTGGGCAAATATCACCCACTTTTGATCAAGCCCGCCAATTCGGCATTTTGCCCAAGCCAACTCCGCTCTATGCAATGGTTGCGCGGTGTGCTAATTGTTCGTTGCTTGTGAAGGAAGCGAACAAACATGAAATCAACACTTTCTGAACCGGAAATTGTTACCCGCAAAGGCAAGCCGGTTTCCGTCATCATTTCCATCAAGGACTATGAAGAGCTGTTGGAACGCGTGGAGGATGCAGAAGACATCGCCGCGCTCAAACGCGCCCGCCGCAAGCCGCTGAAATATCCCCCGCTGGAGGATTCCGTGGTTTGCCGGATGCACTGATCAATCGGCTTGGCTCGTCGGCCATGCGCATCTACATCGAAAGCACAATTCCGAGCTACGTGGTGGCGCGGCCAGCCCGTGACCTGTTGCAGGCCGCCCGGCAGCAGTTAACGCGGGATTGGTGGGAATTAAAGCGCAATCAGCATGAGCTTTTCACCTCGCAGATTGTTCTCGATGAAATTGCCGCAGGAGAAGCGGAAATGGCACAACAACGTCTCAACCTCATGGTCGAGTTGACTGTATTGGACCTTATCGATGCTGCGGAAGAACTGGGTGATTGTTTTCTTCAATCCGGTGTTATGCCAGCGAAAGCAGATGCAGACGCGGCTCATATTGCACTGGCAACGGTCCACAGAATGGATATATTGGTGACATGGAATTGTCGTCACATTGCCAACGCGACCATTGTCGGGCAGTTGCGGCGGCTGGCCTTGTCCGAAGGTTTCACTCTGCCGGAAATCGCAACTCCGGAAGAATTGTTGGGAGATTGGCACGATGAAGACAATGAATGAACCATCACACCGAGACGCAGGGGACTTGGTGCTGAAGGAAATCTGGCGCATCAAGGACGAACAATCCGCAGCTCGGGGGCACGATATCCATCGCTTGTTTGCTGAAGCAAGAGAGAGGCAGAAAAGTTCTCATCATCGGGTAGTGAATCTCCAGGCCGATGCAAGAATTGGGATGTGAGAGGAAAGTCGAGATGTCACTATCGCGTGTTGCCCGGCACCATCAAGCCCTTCGGTGAAAAAGCAAAAACATTTGGCGCGTTGAGGAACTTCATCGGAGTGTAGGCCTTGAAGTTGGAGATTGTCCAGATGGTGCCGCGCTCGGATTCGGGTATGTCCACGACGAAGAGTTTCCGGTCGGGATGCTCCATCAGTTTTCCGGCTGAGTTCTTCACGTGCAACGGGACGACACTGTCGGACGTGATGGCAATCCGGCTCAAATCCTCCGGCAGTTTGAAATACACCTTTGAGGGCAGGGCGGGGCAGGCTTTCCAGCCGGTGACGACGAACGGTAGGTTATCGGGCACTTTCAGCGTCACGAAAATTTTCTGATCCGTGATGGTCATCCGATGGTGACCGGGTGTGGCAATGGGTATCGCGACCTCGTGCCATTCGCCATCTGATGGGGCGAGGTGCTCCAATACCCGCTTTCCCTTCGCATCCGTGACCGTGACCTGATTGCCGGGATAATTGCCGCGCTTGCCGCAGCGAATGTGGATGGTTAACAACTTCGCGGACTCCGGTGCCCAGAATTCGAATTCATGCGTGCCCGAGAAGGGCGGCGATTGGACGAGGTTGGTGCTGATGGTTTCCGGTTTGTGCAGTGGCACCAGTCCGTCCGAATAATTGCGCCGCTCGAATTCCAGTGGAGTGAAGCTTCGGATACCGTTTGACACATAAGACTCGATCTCCGTTTCAGTGATTGGTGGCAGATCCTTCCAAGCGGGCGCTTCGGCATTCTTCAATGGCCACAGGTCCAGCAGTTCCTTGTTGGCGCGTTCGTAGCGGTAGCTGATGAGTTGAAACATCCGGTACGAATGAACCATCGCCGTGGGGTAGATTCGCCACAGATAACGGATGAGAGTCTTTGCGTGATCGATGCGTTCCGATGAATCGCGCTTGGCTCCCTGGTATTCTCGCCACAGGCGAAGGTATTCCACATAGATTGCAAAATCGTTGATGCGGGCGCGGATGGTGTCGTCTGGCGCGAGCGACAAGGCGGCTTTCAAATCGCGGAAGGACAATCCGAGTTCGTGTTCGCTGAGAATAAAATCGTCCGCCCAGCGATCGAGCATTGCGCGCATCGGTTTCTTGGAGGAACCAAAGGCGAGTTCGAAAAACTCGTCGAGCACTGCGGATTCGTCTGTCTTGGGATCCCACATGAGGCGCGCGGCCAGATACCAGACGATGCCGACGTTGCCGGCGCTGTAACTGCTTTCGCCCAGGAAGGCCGTCGTGCCCTGCTCATGCCAGAAACGGAGTTTCTGCGGAACGTGCCGCGTATAACTGATCTGCGGCAGGCAGTTGGCCCAGTCGGGGATGGACCAGTAATCGTAAATACCAAGCTGCGAGGAGTGGGTGCCCCATCGCTTCACGAGTTCGTCGCCTGTCAGCCCCGTCCGCTGGAATGCGTAGGGCGCGATCATCGTGAAGACATTGGGCTCCAAGGAAAAATACGGGGGGGCGGCATGTTCGTTGTAGGCGTAAAGATTCACCAGTTTGCCGGGGAACTCCTTCGCAACCGCACGAGCCGCTTCGTTCGCCAGCGTGAACACACGGTCGCTCACCGTCCCAATCTCGCGACATCCGGCGCACTCGCAATGACCCGTGCCATCGGCCGGCTCCACGGAGGTGGTCTGCGACCGTGGCGAGTCCGGAAACCGTTCGATGGTCTTGCGAAACATGGCGACCCGATCCTCGACGTAAAGCTTTCGCAGTTCCGGGTTCGAAATACACAGCTTGGTCGTGATGCCCCACGGTTGACGTTCTCCTTTCAACTCTGCGCGAAACTCTGGGTGGGCTTCGAGTTGCTTCCGGTATTTCGTGTTGAACGCTTCGCCCGTATGCCCACCCGGTTGGATATCGCCGCCCAGTCGATTGCGTTCCTTCCAAATTCCCCAACGCGCCTGGAGTTTCATTTCCGGATCGACCGGAAGTTTGCCTCCAAAGCCACCGGTGCCGGAAAAACTGCGCAACCGAAATGCCGGTTCGCTGATCTGGTGAATCGTCAGCCTGATTGAATTGCGTTTTGGAATGACGGTCCAGTGTTCGGATGGGAGCAACCAGCGGCAGCCGAGTTGTTCCAGATAGAAATAGACGCCGTGTCGAACGGCCTGGTCGGAGTTTCCAACGATCAACAGCTTCGTATCATTTGGAGTGCTGATGATGCGGAACGCTTCTCCAATGACGTTATTTCCGGAAGCTTCGGCCAT
>CALBIE010000119.1 GCA_937893495.1 uncultured Verrucomicrobiales bacterium
TCTTTGGCTGAATTAAGATCGAGAGTTCGATCTCGCTGAGCCGAAACGACGATGAGGTTCCAACCTTGAGCGTGTACTCCGACAATTTCACAGGCGGCAGCGTAAGTGCCGGGTTTTGAAATATCGCCTTTGCTTTTGGGCCCCCGGCTGATGCTCAGGAATTTTCCGTCGGGAGACCAATCGACGTGATAGAGCTTCAGCGTGGCGTCTTGAATTCGAATGCGGCGAGCTTTGATTTTTGGCAGTTCTCCAGTCATGTCCACATCGGCCACCGCGATTTCATGGTCGCCCGGCCCCCAGGCAATGCTCTTTCCGTCGGGACTGAAACAGGGGCGACATCCGGGAATTTCAAGATTAACAATTTTCTCGCCCTCCGCTTCGATCATCAGAATTGCATGCTTGAATCCCATGCCGGCGTGTACCGTTGAGACGATCCAGTTGCCGTCGGGTGAGAAACTGGGATTGTAGAGATGGTGAAGCTTCTCGGTATTGGGATGAGGGCGAGATTTCCCCGTCTTCAGGTTGAAATAAACCATTCCTTTCGTGTAATAGTCCGTGACGTTGAATTTCTCGTACTCCTGCGGCAGATACGCAATCACCTGGCCATCCGGATGCCAAAAGGGTTGTCGGGCATGGTCCGCGATCTTCCGACGATTGGTCCCGTCAGCATTCATCACCCACACGCTGCGGACCACCGTGCGCCCCTTGCCCTGATCGGAGACATAACAAATCCGCGATCCATCAGGCGACACCTGGGGATACAATTCGTGTTGTTCCGGCGTGCTCGTCAGATTTCTGGAATGGGAACCATCGGCGTGAGTAATGAACAGGTCCCAATTGTTGTTTACGTAGGATTCGTGGACCAGCTTCAACCGGCTGGAAGTCAATTGCTCCTTGAGTCCCGGAGGTTCCGCGGCGGCGGTCATGTGAAAACAACTCAGCGCCAAAAGTGGCAGACAGTAAAGGAATCGGTTTTTCATAAAACGTTTCGTCAATCTGAATTCGACGAGAACTGTAAAGGATCGATTAGAAATGGCAAAGGTTCTGACGTGCGGGCTTTCCAATCGGACGCATCCGCACATTGCCCCCGTGGCGGAGCGCGGCTGTGTCGGAGACCAGCCGCAGCAGGTCCGGTCGTCGAGTGGGGTGGTGTATTCCAAGGCATTCGTCCAGAAGAGGCTGCTGCGACTGACCTTTCAGGCACAGTCGCGCTCCGGGGGCAGTGCGCGGATGCGCGCTTTCCAATCTTTGATCGTCGAGAAAAAGTACCCGCTGTTTCGTGCCGCAGTGTCGGCGAATTCGAATCGTGGAATCTCGCCGATTAAAGTGAAGGAAAATCCCACGGCTTTGCCGGAGGTCGCTGACAGTAATATTTCGCAACTTTGGGAGTTTTTCGAACGCAGCGGAATCCATAGATATCGTATCCGAAGCAGACGTCGGCATACCCGGGGTTTTCATTGTAGCGAAAGCCGGAACGGCAGCTCTCGGCGCTGAATCGCCACGCGCCGCCGCGAACGACTTTAGATTTTCCATTTGTCGGGCCGCGCGGATCTTTCCCGGGCGATTGTTGGTAGTAATCGACCTGATAGTAGTCGTTGCACCACTCCCAGACGTTGCCGCAGATATCATAGATGCCCCACGGATTCGGCTCTTTCCGTCCCACTGCCTGAGGCCGCCCTTTCGCGTTTCTTTCGAACCAGCCGTATTTGGTCAGATTTGAGGGGTTGGCCCCGAAGAAATAGGCCGTCGTCGTGCCCGCGCGGCAGGCATATTCCCACTCCGCCTCGGTGGGAAGTCGGTAACCATCCGCATCGAAGTCACACTCCCAGGTATTGAGGTCGTAGCAAAGTTGAAGGCCTTCCGCCTCTGACCGTTTATTGCAGTATCGAACGGCGTCCGACCAACGAACCTGCTCGACGGGGTTCTTCAGGCCTTTCCAACGGGAGGGATTGTCTCCCATGACCTGCTGATATTTCTCCTGAGTAACCAGGTATTGGTCCAGGTAGAAGGAACTGACCTCAACCTCGTGGGGCGATGCGTCGATTTCATCCTTGTCTCCCATGACGAAGCGGCCCGCCGGAATGAGAATCATCGTGGGGTCGGAACTCGCCTGCTTTCCGATCGAAGAGTCCTGCTGATCGTCTTTGACAACGGCTTCCGCTTTTTTGGGCTGTGTTGACGCCGGGGGTGCCTTCCCTCGATCACAACTGAGGAGAAGCGTGAGTCCCATGAACGCGAAAGCAATAGTGGCTGGATGCTTCATAGCCTTCTGTATCGAACACCTGGCGCTTTCATGGATGGAAGGTTTCCTGGATTAATAGTCCGCCCAGATTTCATAGCCGTCTGGATTCCTGAGAACCCGGCGGCAGCGCCTTCTAATCTCCTCCGCCAGGTTTACGGCTTCGGGTCTGTTGACACAGGCATAGCCCGATTCCTGAGCGAGTCTTCTGGTCGTGGCATGGCATCTTGCCAGTAAGTAGTCTTGAGCCCCTCCCATTGCCCTCCATTTCTTCAGGAGTTCCTTATACACCGCCAGATTGCCAGCGGCCGACTTCCGAGTAAGGGACATTGTTTCAAGGGCGAGTTCGCGCGCGTGTTCCATTGATTTCATGTTTTCCTTCTGTACGTCATGCTCGTCGCGGATTTGCGCCGCGATCCACGCTACGTCTTCGATGAAGGGCTTGAGCGTCGGTTCAGCCTGTTCTTTCGCCCTTAGAAACGCGGTCATTGCATCTCCGAATTTGAGGTATTCATCAATCCGTTCAAGATGCCGTTCCACGAAATAAATCATGTCGTCCAGAGCCTGGTCGATGTACACGCTCTTCGCGACTTCCTGCCTTGATTCAAATACCGCCTGAATCGCTTCCGTCGCCCCGCAAGTGCAGGCGCGTCGCACGCCCTCGCTGCCGCGACGATGGTGGCTGCGCAGGATTCGGCCGGCGTCATCCAGTAGAGTTCTGGAAAACGGTCTGCCCAGGGTCTCTTTCAGAATATCGACCGGCGTTCGGATAGAGATCGGGGTATTTCGACCTTCCAGGAAATACACGATCGATTCGCCCTTCGGAGGAATTTTTTTGCTCAGGAGGTACATTGCGGCTTCCCCATCGAACCAGACCGGATAACCGTACGCTCCCGAAACGCCGCGCCAGATTCGACCGTGGGATTCACGGAAGGAAAATCGAGTCATCACACCCGATTCATCCAACTGAGTAACCCATTTGGCCGGGAAAGGCCTTTGCCAAGTGGTCTTGATTTCTTTTTCCAAATAGGTGGGTTTCAACTCCTCGCGATGCCAGATCCCAGGCGCTGCCAGGATTGCGAAGAAGACGCTCTGTCCGTCATTCTCAAGGTCAACGGACTCGATAGGCGGACCGTCGGCCTGCAATGAGCCCGAGCCCAGTCTCAACTTCTGCCCACCGTCGGGCCAGGTCACCACCAGCATTCTGTCCTCTCCCCTCAACAATCCGAGGAACATGTTCTCCGCCGGCAGATTCATTTGACTCTTTTCCTGTTTGTCTCGGCCATACAGGAGATCGTCTCCAATGAAGTCGGGAACAACGCCATACTCAATAGGGCTTTGCAGCCGTATTCCCGTCATGCTTCTGGACGGGTGAATCTCCACGATTTCGTTTCGGCCGAATATGAAAACAGCAGTGGACCCCGCCGCATCCCGGCCGGAAAAGACGACCTCCAGAACCGCCTCATCGCCCGTATTGCGGAGGAGCCGGACTCTTTCTATTTTCGTTTTGAGTGGGTTCGAATCAAGAGGAAGCAATACGGCGACACTCCTGCCGGGAATGGCCGGTGTGTCAGGACTTCCGCCCACCTTTGCCGGTTGGCCCTTTGAGAAGAACGTCACTTTTCCATCCGACGAGGAGAAGGCAGCGAGATAGCTCCGGTTTTCCAACACGACGTCTCCCTTGAACGCATACTCTCGGCCGTAATACGCCGGATCGGAAGCCGCTTTGGCAGGATCGGTTTCAAGGTTAAGAAGATTCGCCGGCACCTGTTTCCAGGCCGTTCGATTTTCGAAGTTCACGTTGTTCCCGAAGGGCGTGGACGAGTCCCAGACAACCACATTGGCAATAGCTTGAGTCTGCCCGGATGTCAGACAAAACAGAATAACTGCAATAATGACTCGAATTGGCGCGCTGGAGTTGTTCGATTCAGGACTCAAGTTGGTTGGATGCTTTTTAACCATGGAAAGATTCATTCATGCTCAGATTTCATCGTTGCAAAAAACCGACAAACCATTATTCCGGTCCGAAGGATTCTTGAACGGGATCAACGCCGCATTGTATCCATCCAGTTCGCAAAAACAAGGGACCAAATTTTGCTGATGGTTACCATTCATCCATTCTGGAATTCCCTTGAGGACGCGGGTCTCCTTGTGCAGATACGGGATGAGTATTCGCTCATACGAGATAAATATTTATTCGCCCGTCCCGGGTAAACGCCGGTCAAATCGTGCGGCATTTTGCGGAACGTGATATTTCGCGTGTCCTGTGATAGCCTGTTCCGACCATGTTTGCTCGATTGCTCGTTCTCTTCATTATCGTGCCGCTTGTCGAGCTTGTCCTCTTGCTCAGGGTCGGTTCCAAGATTGGATTGATCCCCACGATAGCCGTCATTGTCGTCACCGCGATTCTGGGGGCGGCCCTCACAAAACGGCAGGGGATGCAAACGCTCGCAAGATATCAGGAAGCGCTTAACCAGGGGAGAATTCCACATGAAGAACTGATCGAGGGATTGATGATTCTGGTCGCCGGGGCGGTTTTGCTGACTCCGGGATTTCTCACGGACGCTGTTGGCTTCCTGCTCCTGATTCCTTCCTTCCGGCGGTCGATATGTGATCGGCTGGCTCAATCAATCCGGCAGAAGTTTGGAGCGGGACAAAATGGTAATAATCCTGGAAGAGCCAATGACGGTGGATTCAGCGACACAGAAGTCACCGGGACTGTCGAAATTGAAGCAGAGGTCATCGATCCGGACCGGCGTTAAATCGGCTTGAAGATGGAGATGGTTTTCCCCGGAAATATTCGTCGATCTCAGGCTGAGTTTTTTGAACGATTGAATAAACCTGCCTGCAGCGGCGTGTTTGCATTCGTCAGAACTTTTGATAAATGAAATTGATGGGAACGCGATTGAACTTTTTGGCGGTGTTTCTGTGTGCCCTGACGGAAATCTTAGCGCTTGCGGATGTCCAGGCCGGGCCAGCGCGTGTTGTGTTCGAGAAAGATATTCGGCCAATCCTGCGCGAGTATTGCCTGGATTGCCATGGCGCGGCAGCGGAGATCAAGGGCGGGCTTGATCTGCGGCTCCGGCGCTTCATTGTACGTGGTGGCAAGAGTGGTCCGGCTGTCACTCCGGGTGACCCGATCGGCAGCCTGCTGCTCCGCCGTGTGCGGGAAGGCGAAATGCCACCAGACGGAAAACCGGTTCCTGCTGAACAGGCGAAAGCGCTCGAACACTGGATCCAACAGGGTGCGCCAACGGCTCGCCCCGAGCCGGAGAGTATCGGCCCCGGGCTGGGCGTCACTGAGGAGGATCGCGCCTTCTGGTCGTTTCAGCCTATCCGCCGTCCCCGAGTTCCCGAGCATTTCAAATCCGAACGCACACGCACGCCAATCGACGCGTTTATCTCGCGGCGGCTTGCGGTACGTGGTATTTCGCTTTCGCCGGACGCGGAGCGACTGACACTGATCCGTCGTGCCTGGTTCGACCTGCTCGGATTGCCGCCAACGCCCGAAGCAGTCCGTGACTTCCTGCGAGACAGCTCTCCTGATGCCTATGAGCGCCTGATCGATAAATTGCTGAATTCACCGCACTACGGTGAGCGTTGGGGGCGACATTGGTTGGATGCGGCCGGCTACGCGGATTCCGAAGGGCACACAGAGAAGGACGACGTTCGTCCGCACGCCTGGCATTATCGCGATTATGTGATCAAGGCGACCAACGAGGACAAACCCTTCGACCGTTTTATCCTCGAGCAGCTCGCTGGCGATGAACTGGTTCCGCAGCCGCATCGTAACCTTGCACCCGACCAGATCGAGCTGCTGACCGCGACTGGATACCTGCGGATGGCCGCCGATGGCACGGGCTCGGGAGCGAACAATGATTTGGGTCGGAATCAAGTCATGGCTGACACGTTGAAAATTGTGTCCACCTCGCTGATTGGCCTCTCGGTCGGCTGCGCGCAATGTCACGACCATCGCTACGACCCCATTTCACAAAGGGACTACTACCAGCTGCGTGCGGTGTTTGAACCGGGGTTGACCGGCGCCGGTTGGAAGACACCTGCCGCGCGGCGCGTCTCTCTTTACACCGACGCGGACCGCAAGGCCGCCGCCGAAGCCGAGAGCGAGGTGAAGACCGTCGCCGCCGAGCAGGCGACGAAGCGCGCCGAATACATCGCCGCTGCGCTTGAGCAGGAATTGAAGAAATACGAACCGCCGTTGCGGGATAAATTGCGCGTCGCCAGCCAAACGCCCGCTGCCAGACGGTCGGCCGAACAAAATAAACTGCTCAAAGAGAATCCCGCTGCCAACATCAGTGCCGGGGTGCTCTATCAGTACAATCAGAAGGCGGCGGACGATCTCAAAACCTACGACGCGCGCATTGCCAAGATCCGGGCGACGAAGCCCAAAGAAGAATTTCTACGCGTTCTCACCGAGACGCCCGGGCAGGCGGCGATTACGAAGATTTTTCATCGCGGCGATCCGCGGCAACCCCGGGAGGCGGTTGGGCCCGCTGGGCTTACCATCGCTGCGCAGTCAGGGCGGTCGCGCTCTTTCGAGGCAAATGATTCAAGCCTGCCAACGACCGGCCGGCGACTGGCCTACGCGCATTGGTTGACCAATCGCGAGCATCCGCTGACCGCGCGCGTTATTGTTAATCGAGTCTGGCAACATCACTTCGGTCGCGGACTCGTCGCCACGCCGGATGATTTTGGGGCGCTCGGCGAAAAACCCAGTCACCCGGAATTGCTCGATTGGCTGGCCGATGAGTTCATGGCCTCGGGCTGGAGCATGAAAAGCCTGCACAAGCTCATCATGACTTCGACGATTTATCGGCAGTCATCTCACCGCGACGACGCGCGTGCCAAAGCCGACCCCGCGAACCGGCTTTATTGGCGCAAGCCGATCATCCGGCTCGAAGCCGAGATCATGCGCGATCGTATTCTGGTGGCCAGCGGCGCGTTGACAGCCACGCTGTACGGGCCGCCGGTTGCGGTAAAAGCCGACGACGCGGGTCAGATAGTCGAGGCCGCGGAGCCAACGCGACGCAGTGTGTATGTTCAGACCCGACGCAGTCAGCCGCTTTCCCTGCTGACGGTCTTTGACGCCCCGGTGATGGAGGTCAATTGCGCCCTGCGACCCTCGTCCACGGTCGCGCCTCAGTCACTTATGATGATGAATAGTGAATTCGTGTTGAAGCAGGCGGAAAAAATGGCCGCGCGTGCTTTGTGCGAAGAGCCGATTCATCCGACGCCTGAGGCTGAGTTCGACGTTGCGCAATTCACCGAAGCGCTGAAGCCGCGTTGGCAATTTGGCTACGGTGGTTTCGACGAGGCAACGAAACGCACGAGCGCCTTCACTCATTTTCCGCACTGGACTGGCTCCTCCTGGATGGGCGGGCCGAAGCTACCCAATCCAAAACTCGGCTATGCGTCGCTGCACGCCACCGGCGGCCATCCTGATCAGGGGCCTTCCGGAGCGACCATTCGACGCTGGACCGCGCCTTCCGACGGGCATGTTTTGATTGCCGGAAAACTTCAACATCCATCGCCCAATGGCGACGGCGTCCGCGGGCGCATTGTGTCGAGTCGCGAAGGATTGCGCGGAGAATGGATTGCGGTACATGGCGAGACAGAAACAAGCCCGCAGAAGATGCTGGTAAAAACCGGGGATGTCGTCGATTTCGTTACGGATTGCCGGGCGCATCACACGTCGGATTCATTCGTGTGGAATGTGACGATTTCTCTGACCTCGGTCGAGGGGAAGAAACTGGGCGTTTGGAAATCGGCGGAAGGAATTCACGGCTCGCTTCCTTCGATCCCGGCGGCGATTCCGAAATTGCCAAATCATATTGCGCGAGCATGGGAACTCGCTTACAGCCGCGCGCCGAGCAAGGATGAGTTGCGTTCAGGTCTCGCTTTTGTAGCGGGGCAGATCCGTTATCTGGCCGCGAAACCGAAGCCAGCCGATGGCCGGGAGCCCGTGACGCTGGCGCTGGGCAATCTCTGCCAGGCGTTGCTTAATTCGAATGAGTTTCTGTATGTTGAGTAGGTCACAATGATGAATTCCCCAGCCCCGATCACTCGCCGCGAATATCTCGCCCGCAATGCCATGGGTGTGGGTGGCATGGCATTGGCGTCGTTACTGGCGAAGGACAAACTGCTTGCGACACCTTCCGTTAAGCCAGTGCCCGCGCATTCCTTCGACGCGCGTGCCCGGGCACCGCAATCCGCGCCGCGCGCCCGGGCGATGATTTCGCTGTTCATGCATGGCGGACCCGCACACATGGATCTCACCGATCCCAAGCCGGAGCTCACGAAGCGCAGTGGCGAGGAGTACGGCGGCGACGTGCAATTCAGTTTCGTAAAACGGGCAAGCAAGGCGCTCATGGGCAGTCCCTGGAAATTCCGGAAACATGGCCAGTGCGGGACGGAAATATCTGAACTGCTGCCTAATATCGCCGGCATCGTGGATGACATCTGTCTGATTCGTTCGATGCACACCGGTTTCAACGGGCACGAGGTTTCGATTCGTTATTGGCACGCGGGCATTCCGGCGGTGACCGGCCGACCGACGATGGGCTCGTGGCTGACCTATGCGCTTGGTTCAGAGGCGGACAACCTTCCCGCCTACATGGTGCTCAGCGATCCGGGCGGCCATCCGGTTGACGGCGTACACAATTGGTCCAACGGCTGGATGCCGCCGCTCTTTCGCGGAACGGTGTTGCGACCGAAGGAGCCGCGCATTCTCAATCTCACGCCGCCCGCCCACTTGCGCGGTGAATTGCAACGGCAGAATCTCTCGTTCCTGCGCTCCCTGAATGAGCGGCACCTCGCCGCGAATCCCGGCGAAGCCGATCTCGAGGCGCGCATCGAGAGCTACGAGCTGGCCGCGCGCATGCAAACGTCGGCGACCGAGGCGTTGGATATTTCCGACGAAAGCGCCGCGACGAAAAAATTATACGGCATCGACGAGAAGGCGACTCAGGAATATGGCACCCGCTGCTTGATCGCCCGACGACTGGTCGAACGCGGCGTTCGTTTCGTTCAGCTCTTTCTCGGCGGGCAGCCATGGGATAATCACAGCAGTATTCGCACGAGCCTGCCGGGGGTTTGCGCGCGTACCGACAAGCCCGCCGCGGCGCTGGTAATGGATTTAAAACAACGTGGACTGCTCGACACGACGATCGTTCATTGGGGCGGCGAAATCGGGAGATTGCCCGTAACCGAGAATCACGGTGCGTCCGAAAAGGCGGGCCGCGATCACAACGGGCAGGGCTTTAGTTGCTGGCTCGCGGGTGGGGGATTCAAGGGCGGCATGACCTTTGGACAGACCGATGAATTTGGCCACAAAGCCGTCATCGACAAAGTCACACCGAACGATTATCAGGCAACCGTCCTCCGCCAGTTTGGACTCGATCACAGCGAGTTGAAATTTCGCTATAATGGACAGGAAAAAACCCTCACCGACCAACGCTCCTGTCGCGTCGTGCGGGAGATCCTTGAGGCTTGATTGTTCGGTCGGGACGATTGATTAACGAGGTGTTGGGCGCGCATGGATTGAGAACCGTCTGATCCTGCGCTGGTCGATCCAATCGCCACATCGACTCTTGTTTCTCCGTTTTTGATGACGGATGATGAATTTGATGATGCGACATTGCTGCTGGATCCTCCTGTTTCTGATCATCGGTTTTACGATCGGTTTGCGGGCCGCGCCACGGGATACCGCTGCGGGAGATCGCCCGAACGTCCTCTTCATTGCCATTGACGACCTGAACACGCGGCTCGGCTGCTACGGTTTCGATCACATCGTCTCGCCCCATATTGACCGGCTCGCGCGCCGGGGAGTTCGTTTTGATCGTGCCTATTGCCAGTATCCCAGTTGCGGCCCCAGCCGCACTTCCGTGCTGACCGGTCTCCGGCCAAATACAACCGGCATGACCCACAACCAGATGTTCTTCCGCGACCTGGTTCTGGACGTCGTCACGTTGCCGCAATTGTTCATGAGAAACGGCTACCATGTGGCGCGGGTCGGCAAGATTTACCATCAGGCCAATCCTACCCACATCGGCACCAGCGGACCGGACGATCCGGCGTCGTGGCACGAGGTCGTCAATCCACGCGGGCGCGACAAGGATGAGGAGCATCTGCTCACGGTTTATACGCCACAACTGCCGTTGCCGGATCAGATGTGCTATCTGAAGGCTGAAGGCGCCGACACGGAACAAACCGACGGCAAGGTCGTTGATGAAACCATCAAACTGCTGACGCGGCACAAGGACAAACCGTTCTTCATCGCCGCAGGGCTCTATCGACCGCACATTCCCTACATCGCGCCGAAGAAGTATTTCGAGCTGTACGATTTGGCAAAGACTCCGCTCCCGAAACTGCCGCCGAATTATCGCGATCGCGTTCCCTCCGCGGCGTTGGCCTCTACCTCGCAATGGCCGAATTTCGGAACGACCGAACTTCAGGCCCGCGAGTGCATTCTTGCGTACGATGCCTGCGTCTCGTTTGTTGATGCGCAGGTGGGTCGATTGCTGGCGGCGGTCGATCGCCTCGGCCTGCGCGAGAAGACGATCATCGTTGTCTGGGGCGATCATGGCTACCACCTTGGCGAGCACGGTCTCTGGCGCAAGAACAGCCTGTTCGAGGAATCTGCTCGTGCGCCGTTGATTATTGATGTTCCCGGCAATAAACCCGCCGTGCATGACTGCCCGCGAATCGTGGAATTCGTCGATATTTATCCCACGCTCGCCGAACTTGCCGGGCTCAAGGCGCCGGGAAACCTTGATGGCGTCAGTCTGGTGAAACTACTGAGGAATCCTGCCGCGCGCTGGGATCGTCCCGCGTTCATCCAGACTACGTTTCGCGAAGCCGCCGGGTTCAGCGTGCGCACCGAGTTCTGGCGCTATGTGGAATGGGGCGCAAACAGGGGAGACAAGGGAGTTGAACTCTACGATCAACAAAATGATCCATTCGAAATGAACAATCTTGCCGGTGACCGGAAACGCGCCGATACGATCTCAGAGTTAAAGAAGCTGATTGCGCGGAATTGGAAGAACTGAATTTCGCTGTAGGAATATTGGTATGAAGATTAAAAATCCGGTCGGCTGAATCCATCACCGCTAACTATATGACTGACCTTGAAATCAAGCTGAGCGAATGAGCGAGCCGTTGGCCTATCTCAAAGGCAAGTTCGTTCCCTCCTCGCAGTGCGTCTTGCCCGTTTGGGATTTGGGGATCGTGTTGGGCGCTTCGGTAACCGACTTCCTGCGAACCTTTCACCAGCGGCCCTACCGGATCGAAGATCACGTTCATCGGTTCTATCGGTCGTGCAAATACGCGCGAATCAAGCCGCCGGTTGGCATTGAGGAAACCATTGCCATCTCCGAGAAACTCATCGCCGAAAACACACGCATCGCGCCGGGCGAGGAACTCGGTTTGGTCTATTACATTACTGCCGGGGAAAACGCCGTTTACGCGGGCGCGGCGGGCTTGCCTGAATCCCTCATGCCAAGCTACGTTCAGCACACCTTCCCGCTGCGATTTTGCCTCTGGCGCGATCTCTTCCTCCAGGGCGCCCACTGCATTACGCCCGCATCTCGCCACTGGCCGCCGCAATGCCTCTCTTCAAAAATCAAGAATCGCAACCGTCTCCACATGTGGATCGGCGAACAGGAAATCCGCCAGTCCGATCCCAAAGCGATGGCGCTCTATCTCGACCTGAACGGCAACATCACCGAGACCGGCGGATCAAATTTCGTGATCTATCGAGACGGCCAGGTTGTTTCGCCCCGGCGCAATAACATACTTTGGGGCATCAGTCTGACAGTTCTAACGGAGATTCTCGCCGAAATGGGAATTCCGTTTGTCGAGGAGGACATCCAGACCTACGACGTGATCAATGCCGACGAAGCGTGGATTCCGTCCACACCATGGTGCCTCGGTCCCGTTGTCCGCATCAATGGCGAACCGATTGGCGACGGTAAACCAGGCCCGATGTGGCGGCGCGTCAATCGTTGGAGCGAGATCGTCGGCAAGGACGTTTACCATGAGATTGTCGGGGAGTGATTGTTGTAACATCTCATTCCCGTAAATTTTTGGAATACCTTATCCGCACCCTCGCCCAGGCGGTTCGGTTCCACGATGGCGATTCCGTCGAGCCGCATTCAGGAAATAGTCGGCACGGCAGCGAGAAGGCCTGCCCGAATGGCGAGCGTTTTCAGCCCTTGCCTTGGTGGCGGAATTCTTCGAATCTTCGACCGTTCCATTCCTGACATGAGCACAGACTTGTACCAGATTCCTCCGATGCTCCTTCTTGCAATCGCCATTGCCATCTCTCCACTGGCCGTTCGCGCGGAGAATCCGGATCGTCCCGGGCTGGCCCAGAAATTTGGCCGAGAGCGGGCCATCGTCAGTGCCCGGCCCGACGGGCTCATCGTGTGCGAGGGCGAGGAGTTCCGAACAGGCGACTCGGCGTGGAAGGCAGGCAACTTCGGCGAGAATTATTACGCGGCGACCTTCGCCAACTGCTTTCTCAGTCGCATGGCATTCCTCGGCGCGCCCGAGCAATGCGCGGAATCGATCGCAACGATCCGGGTGAAGATCCCCAAGGCCGGAAAGTATCTTGCGCTGGTAAGGTACGAGGCGGCGTATCGATTTGAAACACAGTTCCGCCTGCAGATCGAACAACGGGGAAAGACGGTGTTGGATCGTCGCTACGGCGCGAGGAACAATCTGAAGATTTGGGCCTTCAACCAGAAGCTCAAGACCGAGGTCGGTTGGAGTTGGGGCGCGGGCGAGAACATTGTCTGGGAGGGACACGACGCCTTTGCCGAACTTGAGCCCGGGGAAGCGACTCTGCGGCTCATCGCCGGAAAACAACCCGAACCCGCCGCGCGCCGCAACATTGACCTTGTGATGCTCACCACGGATGTCGAACAGGTCAACGAGCGCATCGAGAAGGAAAAGTATCTCCCGCTCGACGGCATGCTCACCCAATCCGGGGATGTGTGGTTGCGGGTGAAGAACACGGGAACGCAGAAGCTCACGTTCAAGGGCGGAAAGGCCGCCGGGGCCGGCAAGGGCAACTGGAAACAGCATTCGCCCTATTGGGTTCACCTGCGAAACTGGGAGGTACCGACCATCGAGGTCGCGCCGGGCGCCGCCAGCGATTGGGTGGAAGTGGGTGGCACGATGGATTCTCTGGCGCATGGGCAATGGCACTGGACCGGCGATGGCAAATACGAGGCGGAGTTCGCTGTTCTGACTGCGGCCGGAAAACGGGAACTGCTGGCGGTGTTCAAGGGCGAGGGCGAACTCGTCCTCGCGGCGGATGCCGACACGCGTTACACCCGGCAACTGCGCCGACAGGAGGATGTGCTTTACGATCTGCTCGCCTATCTCAAGCGCCAACCCGTGCATGGGCGGGCACCCGAACAGATGCGGATTTACGGATACACATTTGATCCCCTTGATGAAGGTGGCCCGCATTCAGCCGGCGTCAAGGAGTTCAAGGACCTGTTCGCCCTGCAGTCCACCAAACCCGAGGGCGGTTACACGGATGTCCGCGGCGTGAAGACCGATCAGTTGGAATCGTTCTGCCGCGAGAAACTGGGGGTCGCGCGCGAAAGCATGGCCGTGGTCAGCCTGGGCGACGAAATCGGCCTCCCGCGTCCGCCGGCGAAGGGGGCTCAACAGGGTTTCCAGGAATGGGTGAAGGCGAAGGGCGTTGGCGCGACGGATCTCAGGTACGATCCGGGTTCGAAGAACCGGCTTTCCGACCCGGCGGGTTACTATTGGTCCAATCGATATCTCCATGACTATGGCATCGCGAAGATCAAGGAACGCACCGATATCCTCCGTCGCGAACTGCCGAACGCCGGCATCGGCGCGAACTATTCGCCGCATTATCCCCAGCATCACCTTTACCTGGGTGAGGTTCACAAGTGGGTCTCCGTGTTCCGGCAGGACGGCATGACGATGCCGTGGGGCGAGGACTACATCTGGCAGGTGCCGGTCGTGTCGCCGCAGATCAACAACATCAACCTGGACTTGTTCCGCGCCGGAATTCGACATCATCCGGAGCGAAAGATTCTCTACTACGTGATGCCACACATGCCGAACAACACACCGAACCAATGGCGGCGATTGTTCTACGGCGCGCTGGCCCACGGGGCGAAAATCATCAACCTGTTTGAGTTCCGTCCGGTCCACGCGGCATACACGGAAAACCACGTCGATCATCCCGAGATGTATGGCGCTGTGCTTCGGGCGTTTCGCGAATTGGGCGTGTTTGAAGATTTGTTGCAGGCCGGCCGTGTGCGCGGCGCGGAAGTGGCGCTCTGGTTCAGTGAAACCGGCGACATCTGGGATGATAATCATGGGGCGTTTGCCGCCGCCAAACGCGCCCTCTACCTGGCGATTCGGAACCGGCAACTGCCGCTGGATTTTGTCGTCGAACCCGATGCCTTGGACGGCACACTCAAGCAATACAAGGTGCTTTATCTGACTGACCGGCATGTCAGCTCGGCGGCTTCGGCGCGCATTGCTGACTGGGTGCAGGCCGGCGGAAACTTGTTCGCCACGGCAGGCGCGGGAATGCTCGACGAATTGAACCGGCCCAATACGGTGATGCGGAAACTGCTCGGCGTTGAGCAAACCGCGCTCGAAGCGCCGGAGGACAAGCAGCTCATCTGGATCAAGCAGGATCTGCCATTTGCCGAGCCGATCGACTCCGTGGGCGGCATGCCGGTCTTCGGGGCGAAGAGCCTTGTCAAACCGGTCGGCGCAACGGTGGAAGGCACGTTTGGCGGCGGCGCACCCGCTGTCACCCGCAGGAAGGTCGGCAAGGGAACGGCGACTTATTGCGCCTTTCTTCCGGGGCTAAGTTACTTCCATCCGGCGATTCCAAAACGGCCGGTTGACCGCGGCGCGACGGATGACGCGTTCGTACATTTTCTCCCAACGAAATTTGACGGCGGCGCCGATTCGATCATCGCGTCGGTGACCAGGAAAATCACCCCGACCGTGGTGTGCAGTGTGCCGCTCGTTGAAACGACCGTCATTGAGTCCCCGGCCGGCACCATCGTGCCGCTCATCAACTGGTCGGGAAAACCGGTGAAGAATCTGGAGGTGACCATTCGCCTGCCGGTTGGGACCAAGGCGACGTTGGCCAGTGGTGCGACGGTCAATCGTTCATCGAAGGACGGCGTCACGGTTTGTTCCTTTCCGTTGGATGTGGCGGACGCGTTGATTCTGCGTCGGTAGCTCCGGTTGAAACCTGCGGCAAATAGAGGCCTGTAACTGTCGTCATCTTATTCTTTCCATGAACCGGACAGAACAATTGCCACAGATTCAGGGAAACCACAGAGTGGCGGAGCCGCAACCAAGGGAGCGCGACTGTGTCCGCGGGACCAGCCGCGGCACGTTCAAGCCTGATGGTGCCGCCACCCTGCTGCGGCTGACGCTCCGCGCACAGCCGCGCTCCGCCGAATTTGCGCGACCCTCGCAGACTTCTCGGAATAGTGGTGCAGATGAAGAGTCAATCTGTGGCTTTCCTGAATCTGCGGCAAAATGGGTTCATGGTCCCGATGCGCGATCAAGAAATCGAGGAGGCTGCCCATGAACCGGAGCGACCCCTCACCGCATCCCTCTCCCCCGGTGGGGGAGAGGGTGCCCGACTTGTACGCCGTAGCTCGAAGAGCGAAGGCGGAAGGGCGGGTGAGGGGGCGTCCGGGTTCATGTTCTCGATTCGCGTCCAATCGTTGGAGGTTTTCCCTTCCCATGAACCGAAGTTTCCCAATGGCACCCAACCTCGGGGCTCTGGCGCAATGCATCGCGCCATGGGATTCTTCGCACACTCTCAGGTCTGTCCACCGTATCCAAGGCGCTGTTCAACATCGCCCCTCGCTAAACGACCGCCCAATGGAGTGCGGTGGCTCGACACCGCCTTGGATACCTCCCGCCTGGCACGACCGGATCGTTTTTTCCCATGAACCGGATGACGGAGCGCCGGCTTGCAGCCGGCTTAGCCGGAACGATGCAGATGGAGCGCGGAATTCATTCCGCAGAAACGTGGATTTGCGAATCGGTTTACGTGGAATTCGATGGATGGTTCTGAAACACAAAACGGTGTTGAGTGCCGACGACATGGAGAAGTGCGAGAAGGTTGGTGGAAAGTGGACACTTCTGCGACCTGAAGTCCGGGCTCCTGCCGCTTCAACTGCATTGTTCCGGCTTGAATCCGGTTCGGCTGCTTCACGGAATCAACGATGGTCAACTCACTTCCCAATCGGCAACGGCATGACTTCTTCCAATGTGGTTGCCTCGATGACGTGGTCGATGATGATTGTCTCCGGAATGTCGCTCGTCGCGCGCATCAGGCCGATCTGAAAGAACGCGACATTCTCATCGAGCAGCGTGGCGGTCTTGACGCGTGGCACGACCTGTTCGCCGTCGAACCAGACCTCGACAAAGCCTTTGGCCGCATCACGGGACCAAAGGACGTGAACGGCAAAATCATGCCAGCGACCGGGTGTAAACTTTCTCTTTGCCTCCCAGTGGCGGGCGTACGGCACGCGGGTGGTGAAAAGGATATCCTCGCCACGAACCTCGAATGACATCAACTGGCGCCAACTGTTTCGGGTCTCAAAGTATCCAAGCGCATGCGAGGTGTCGGTGAGTTTCTTCGGCACGAAGACGCTCCAACCGAAATAGCGTTCCGTTCCCTCCGCTGTTCCGGGCGGTTTGGGTTGATGCTGGAATTCAATCCGGTCGCGGGTTCCTCGTTGCGCGGCGTTGCTCCCGTCGATCCTTAATGCGTATTTGCCCGCCCGCACGGGCGAGGTCACGACCTTGACACCGTTGGTTTTAGGTTTCCCCCGCCACTGTTCCGTCGTTCCGGTTTCGAAGTCGCCACGCCAAATGACAGCAGCTGCGATCGGGCTCGTCGGGAGCAGCCAGACCATCAAAATGAGACCGGGAGGGATTTGCTTTTGCATCGAGTTCATTTGCCGTGTCTTGACCCTGCGGGAGGGAGAGAGCATCGTATAAACCGCAAATCGAAAAAGGGAATGAAATTTCCCGGTGCCCGGACCACCTCGAATGGAAAACGTGACCAGAGAACAAGCATCGCCGAACCAGATTGGCCGCTACTTCGCGAAATGTCGGCGGAGCGGTCGGTTGAACTCGAATTCCGAAGTTGGGGAGCACACCCGCCTCGGGTGTGGCTGGCCGCGCCTCGCGGCCAGCGTCTTGC
>CALBIE010000120.1 GCA_937893495.1 uncultured Verrucomicrobiales bacterium
CGGCCCGTCTTCGTGGGGAGCGAGCGATTGAGGCTCGAGATGATGCCCGTGGTGCGTTCCACGAAGCCAGCGCTTGACGCGAAGAGCAGGACAGTGACGTATCGCGTTCCCATTGGAGAAGAGGCACTCTCGCTGACATTGGTGAAGGAAGGCAGCACTTGGAAGATTGATACTTCAAAGACAGTTCGTGTGCCTTTGGGATTTTTCTTTCGATGAAAAAACCGTTGAGCAGTTGGTTGGGGACGAACTGCTGTCCCGCTTCCCTGTTTTCTTACACTGGACGAAAACTTGGACTCACGTTGTTCCCTCCGCCGCTTCAGTCGCTCGATCAAAGCACACCAAGCATTGGGCTATTCTGCCAACAACTCCACGCCGGAGATTACGGGACCGAACTGACCAGCGGGTGACTTCCTGAATTCGATCCGCAATGCGTCAGCGATGGGAACAGAATGGAACTCCCGCACCAAGCCACGCTCGCCGGTATTCGCCAGCTTGATCACATCGACTGCTGGCAACGCCAATTTCCCCTGGAGAGAGACATCGAACATCCGTTCACCGGCGAGAACTTCGTCCGGCTCACCGAAATACAAACGGACGGTGTAGAGTTTGGATTCGACAATGCCGGACGGCGCAGCGGCCGCCACGGCGCGGTTCTTCGACTCAAACAACAACTGCGGAGCGGCTTCACCGCGCGCGCGCGCGACGCGTTTGCCTGTTCCCGAAATCACGAATGCGATGGCATTGCCCGGTTTCCAGCCTTTGCGACTGATCACTTCCCGTACCAGCGATGATAAATCCGGCGTCGCCTGGTCCGCATCCGATTCTCCGGTCTTTTTCCACGGCGCGGGTTTCCAACGCACCGCAGCGCGCGTCAAGGTTCGAGACGTGACGTTGCCATCCGATTCCTTGAATGCCGCTGCGTTGTCGGTGGCCTCGGCGCGAATGGTCAACTCGCAGGAATCTGAGCCCGGTTCATCGACGGTGAACCGAATCGTGATGGGGCCAGTGGCTTCGCCCTGTTTCAATCTCAGGTTCTGAAACCGAATGCCGACGACCTGCCGGCTCTTTTCCTGAATCAATTCCAAATCGCTGCTGCGGGTGGTCACTTCTCCGTCTACAGATTCCTCGGCCGTGTCCGACCGCCCCGTGACGCGAAGGCCTTGGTTGGCCTCCTCGACTTTCGCAACCGCTCGTGTCGCCGCGTGTGGCCGAATGACAATCGATTCTACATTCTTCACGCCGGATGCCATGACCCAAGGCAACGGGCTGCCGCCCATTTTCGAGGCGTGCTGTCGAAAGTATTCGAGCTTTTCACCTTTCAATTCCACGGAAACCACCGGCGATGCCCCGCCTACGCTCGGATGGTCCAGCCACAGAGTCCCCTGTTCCGACAACCGGTCACCCGGCGCGCCGAGGTTGATGCCCAGTCGCCGGATCGAATCCGCCGCGTTCGGTGTGGTCCCAACGAGGCTCGACGTCCACAACTCCACATCCGGCATATGGACCAACGCGAGGGACGTCTGATTCTGATAAGAGCAACTGCACGTGCGCGTGTAGTCCGGCGCGTTCAACACGCCATTGGCCACGACGAGGTTCGCCGTGCAACCGGATTTGAAGCCACCAAAACTGCCGATGCCGTTCCGGTCTTTCAAATCGTAGTAGCTCGCCGCGCCATCGCGAAACGTGAGGAAGTTCTCGCACGCGATGATCGAGTTGCACCCCTTGCCGCGTGCGATGCGCCATGGTTCGCGCGCGCCGGTGATGGGATTGGTGAGAAACTGATCCGAGCCATCCAGCAGGCTGAACACCGTGCTCTCGCCGGCACCAGACTTGCGATTGGAATGCTGGTCGGCATTGGCGATGATGGATTCGTTGTGCAGGATGCACGGCCCGGAGTATTTCAAATCGAGCCGTTTCCAGACCTCCGAACCGGTCGCGCCGCGATAGGTGACCATCCCTTGACTCACCTCGTCACGCAGGCGGTCGCTCGCCCGCGCGCCGGCCTGCAACAGGATGTCGTGCTTGACCGAGTAACCGAGCCAAGTGCCGAAGATGTCCTTCTCCTGTTCCCACAGAATCGCCCCGGTGCTGGCGTCCACCGTCACGATACGATATGAACCCGGCGCGCCGGAACCGCGCCGCTTCAACTTGTCCTCGGCACTCTTCGGGAGCTTGTCGAGGCAGTGAACACGTCCGTTGCCGGCGACAATGCCGTTGTGCAGAAAACTGAATCGCGCGGGCAGAGTCCACAGTTTCTTCCCCGTGTGTCGATCGTATCCAACCACTCCATCGCTCGCCGAATAATCTTCGATGGACGGTTTAACCTTCTGTCCTGGCTCGGCGCTTTTCTGACTGAAATTCGCAAAGCCGTTTCCAGCCAGCAACACATCGCCATACACGCCAATGAAACCCCACTCAGGTCGTTCGGTTTGTCCGTCTTTGGCGTCCAGTTGAATCTTCCGCCGCGTGACGCCGGTTCGCGGATCGAGCACCTGGCAGGTGTCGTGAATGGCCAGGTAAACGGCATCGTCGGCCACAGCATAGTTTGCCCCGCGTCCATTCGCGCCGGGAATGTGTCTCTGATTGTAAGCCGGGTCCAGCGGCGTGTCCTTGTAGGTCTCGTTGTAATAGATCCCAAACGTGCCGAGATCCTCGAACTCGCGTTTCCAGAGCACCCGACCCGTATACACATCGCGCGCGCTCAGGCTGTTCATTCCCTCGATGAACATCCGCCCGCCAATCACCTGCTCGGGTGGACCGTGTCCGTGACGGGGGAGCACGTCCATGTTTGAGGGGCCGCCGAACCAGAGGACGCCCAGCGGAAGTTTCACGCGGCTGTCGTCTGACTTCACGGAATTGGCAATGTCGCCGTATTGATGGGTCCAGTCGGCCGCCTGCGGCAACGCGCCTTCACGAACCGCCACCACGGCAGCGGACGTCTGAAACACTTTCGCCTTTTCCAATCCCGCCGCTTCAACCCGTGACTTCAGGCCGTTCAACCCATTCGACGTGGTGGCAAGAATCATCGCGCCGCCATACGGCCGCACGGAATCGAATATGGCTTTTAGCGTCCGTTCAAAAAGTAGCCGCCGAGGTAAGGAGGCGGTGTCCACAGTTTCAATATCTAAAGAATTCCGCCTCCTTACGTCAGCGGCTACAACGAGATTCGCGATGTAGGGCGGCGCCTTGAATTCGATTGGATCGCCTTGATGAATGACAATACGCCGGCCGTAGAGTCCCGCTTCGTCAAAGCGCCGGCGAAGCCGTTCGACCTTCTCCACATCCGCATCGACCACCACGAAATGCAAATCTGATTCTGCCAGCACCGCGTCCAACAAGGCGACATCATCAGCGCCGAACCAGAGACAATAACCCGCGCGCGCATCGGCCCGCTTGATCCAGTCACGCGCCCGGGCGCGAACTGCCTCCGTCGGTGCAATGGGAAGACTTTTCTTTTGCGTTGTTTGAGGAGATGGCTGATCCTCACCGAAGGCCATGATGCGCCCGTCGATCGTCACT
>CALBIE010000121.1 GCA_937893495.1 uncultured Verrucomicrobiales bacterium
AGTTATTGCCGCTGGACTTGGGGGAGTGATCGGCTTGAGTTTCGAATGTGAGTAAAGTATAAAAAGTCAATGACCGCCCCGTTTACGATGCCTGAATCTATGCAAACCAACTGGCCGAATGGGTTTCGAAAGTTCGGATCAACAATTTTTATTTAAGCTCCTGCGTGAGACTTGGCGGTTTTGGCCCAATTGTGGTTAAACTTGGCCTCCGCCTAAGATTGGTCAATTAATGAAAGACCAAGAGTCCAAAGATTCCGTGACAGAAAAAAATAAGGCCTCGCCTCAACAACAGGCGGTGCTCGGCTTTTTCGCTGCCTTGGTTTCGTGTTACATGCTTTACGGATTTACCCAACTTCCCGCTCAAGAATACCTAACTGTAAATGGCCAAGTATTCCGAAAAAGCGATTCTGATTACGGACACGGGTTAATGATGGCGCGCATTATTTGTGGCTGCTTAACCACAATGTTTGGATTCATTTCGGCTGTCATTTTTCACGGTATTTTGGCGGATTGGCGTACTTCTAAAACCGATTGACCATTCCGCCTCAATGCTCCCGCAAAGGATTCGGTCCGATCACGTGTCAGTCCCGACAACTGACAATGAAGGGGCATTGGGCCAAGGAAGCGTCACTCGACGCGAATTCCGAAATATGAAACTTTTGCCGCCGAGCGTGGGTGATTGATGCAGCCGCCATGAACTGTCAATTTTGCCAATCAGAACTTCCAGATGCCGCGCAGGTGTGCGCGGCCTGCGGCGAACGCATCGCCGGCAAACAGTGCGAAGATTGTAAATCGCTTTGTCCGGAGGACGCCAAGAAGTGCCGGTGGTGCGGATTCCGATTCGGCGATTCGGCGCGTCGGATCGGCATCGAGGAATTCGAAATCAGCGCCCGGTTGCTGCCGACTTTCCTGATGAGATTCCGCCTGTTGCCCGAACGGATTCGATTCAACGAGGAGAAACTGGTCGTCTCGACGCCCGGGTTGTTTCACCTCTGGGTGAATGAAGCGGAGGTTCCCTGGAATAAGGTGGCCGGATTCGATTACCGGTCAGGAATCTTCTGGGATGCGGTCGAGATCGAAACCCGCGGACAGAAGCCCACGATCATCCGTTGCCTGGCGAAGGCCGACGGCGAGAAATTCCGGGCGACGCTGCGTCGACTGGAGGAATAAGGGCAAGAAAGCAGTCCAATGAGCCGAACAACACCCTTGGCGAAAGGTTCGCGGAATCATTCATTATAGCCACCACTTCCGATGCGGCGACGGATCACTTCCGCTTGAGCACTGCGGTCCGGCTATCGTCCAGATTTCGACGAATCTCCGACGACTCAAATGTCAGTTTTGCCGGGTGGAAGGATTCAGGGTTTCACGTTTGCGATGGCGGCGAAGAGGGCGAGGAAATCGGACGGAGCCGAGCCGACGTAAAGATCGGCGTAAAGCGTCCCTTCGCTTTCGAGACCGGCAGGATCAAGACCGCGTCGGCGGATAAGATCGATCGTCTGCTCCTGCTCCTGTTCGTCAGCAAAGTGGCGCTGGCGAAGACACACGCCGGGCACTTTTTCAAAGCGGTAGCGAAAGCTTTCAAAACAGTTTTGAACCGGGCGCGGATCAAACATGCGCAAGATGGTGACCACGACGAAGGGCGCGGCGTTTTCCGGATAGGCCTTGCCGAGTTGTTTGAGGATGACCGAAAGGGTTTTCTCGCCCACGTAACCGATCGCGCCGGTGCTGGTGAGCAGATTGCAGTTGCGCATGATGGAGCGTTCAGTGGAGTCGGGTTCCTCACTTTCTTCAAAATTGCGCGCGATGGTTGAGCACAACAAGCCGGCATCCTCGGCGAAACTCAGGGCTTCTTCGGAACAGTCCAGTCCGATGCATTCCAGGTCCGGATGAGCGTCACGTGGTTGCAGCCAATCACGCGTGCTTGCGGCACAGGTTTGATGATTGAGCGGCGCTTCTTCGTGGAAGAACTCGGAGAGTTCGGGGTAGGTGCAGTTGTATTTCACCAAAGCGGAGCCCACGCCGTAGGAACAGCCCAGATCCAGCAACCGGGGAGGCAACTTGCCCTGGTTGGCCGCTTGCAGGTGTTTGATGGCGGCGAGGAAATAGGGCTTGGCCTGCTCGCCGATTTCGTATTGATGCCGATCCATCTCGTTGAAATAGGCGTGCGGAGTGGCGGCGTGATACACGTCGTCAAACGTGGCTTTGGCTTCATTGGCGGATTTGTATTTCATAGTTCAGTCTTTATCCCAATGCGGTGGGCGGCCGTATTTCTCATCCAGGCGGGTTTCGTGAACGCGGGTGAGTGCCTTGACGGTCGAGCCCAGCAACTCATCCTCGTCATTGATCGATGCCAAATGCAGGAGATCTCCAGCCTGGCACAAAAATCCAACTCCCGCGACAATTCATTGAAATTCCCTCCCCGTCAGCGTTTGTTGGACAGTTCCTTCGCTAGGAATGTGGCGGCAACTTCGCGGGGCGATTTCTTCTCCAGATCGACCTGAAGGTTGAGTTTTTGCATGATTGAGTCGGTGAGAACGCCTGAAAAGCGGTCGAGAATGCCTTCGAGAGCGGGGTGGCGGTTGAGAGTGGCTTGGCGGATGACCGGGGCAGCATGGTACGGAGGAAAGAACTGTTTGTCATCTTTCAGCGGACGAAGACCATTGGCGGCGATGCGGCCGTCGGTGGCGAAAGCGCAGATGACGTCCACCTCGTCCTGCACAAGTGCCTGATACATGAGGGAGGATTCGAGGTCGCGGACTTTGCCGAACTGAAAGCCGTAGCGTTCGCGCAAACCGGGATAGCCGTCGGGGCGTTCGCTGAATTCGAAGGTCCAACCGGCGCGGAGTTTGTAGGCATCGGAACGGAGATCGGAGATGGTTTGCCAACGGTTCTTCCTGGCGGCGGTTTCGCGGACGGTGATGGCGTAGGTGTTGTTGAAGCCGAAAGGTTGCAGCCACTTGAGTTGGAACTGTCGTGCGTAGGCGTCGGAAACGAGTTCGTAAACCTCGTCGGCATCGGAACGGACTTTTTCCTTCAGGATCGCGGTGAGTCCGGTGCCGGTGTATTCGGCGTAGAGATCGATCTCGCCAGCGACAAGCGCACCGTGGCAGATCATCGTGCCGCCGAGATCGAAGCGACGTTCGACGTGCAGGTCGGTTTCGCGTTCGATGAGCTGGGCCATGAGTTCGCCCAGGATGAGTTGTTCAGTGAAGTTCTTGGAGCCGATGTGAATGACTTCGGCGTTGGCGGGCGCGGCGTTTTCGTTCGGTCGTTCAAACGGATTTGGCGCGGTGACGGCGATGACGCCGAAGGCGAAGAGAAGCAGCGGGAATGCGAGGGCGATGGTCTTGACCAAGCGGGTGGTGGTGCGATGGCTCACGGCCCAATGCGCGCCGCCGATAGCGGCATCGACGAGCAGGGCCAGCAGCGCGGAGGGAACGGCACCGAGCAGGATGAGCTGGTGGTTGGAAAGAGACAGGCCGCGATTGATGAATTGGCCGAAACCACCCGCACCGATGAAGGCAGACAGGGTGGCGATGCCGACTCCCACCACGGCGGCGGTGCGGATGCCGGTGACGATCACCGGCATTGCGAGCGGGAGTTCGACCATCCAGAGGCGTTGTTGTCGGGTCATGCCGACGCCATCAGCGGCTTCCTGAATGGCGGCGGGAACGCCGTCGAGTCCGGCCAACGTGTTGCGCACGATTGGCAGCAGGGCGTAAAGCGTGAGCGCGATGACGGCGGGTGTGGAACCGATCTTGTTCAGCATCGCCAGAAGAAAGGCGAGCATCGCGAGACTGGGAATGGTCTGCAGAATGCCGACACCGCCGGTGATGATACCCCGCAGTGTTTTGGTGCGGGCGGCAAGGATTCCGAGCGGCACGCCGATTCCGATGGCGATCGCGGTGGCCGTTCCGGTGAGCACGATGTGCTCACCGGTGCGCAGCCAGAGTTCCGGAAGCCGTTGTTGGACGAATTCAAACATGCCTGACAGGGGGGGCGGAGACAACGGACTGGCGGGTTGTCGGATGGGAAAGTTCGATCATGCCTTCTTGGTCGCCCCTCTCCCCTCCTGTTCAAAACCCAGGAGCGTGCCGCAAGCCGCGAGTTGGCGCGCGGGTTTGGCGAAGAGTTCGCGGACGAATTCGGTGGCAGGTTTGGCCAGAATTTCTTCCTTGGTGCCAATCTGTTCGAGTTTGCCCGCATGCATCACGGCGATGCGGTCGCCGAGGGCGAGGGCTTCGAAGATGTCGTGCGTGACAAAGATGATGGTTTTCTTGAGTTGGGCTTTCAGGCGGAGGAGTTCCTGTTGCAGGGCATCGCGGCTGATGGCGTCGAGGGCGCCGAAGGGTTCGTCCATCAGGAGATACTTCGGATCGGCTGCCAGGGCGCGGGCAACCCCGACGCGTTGTTGTTGCCCGCCCGAGAGCTCGTCCGGAAAACGTCCGGCGTATTCATCCGGCGACAGGCCGACGAGTTCCAGAAGTTCGTCGGCGCGGTGATTACGAGTGGAAGGCGTGTCGCCCATCAAGCGCGGGACGATGCCGACGTTGTCCCGCACGGAGTAGTGCGGGAAGAGTCCGATGCCCTGAAAAACGTAACCGATTTTGCGCCGCAGATCGACGGGGTCGCCCCCGGTGATGTCTTCGCCATCGAGGGCGATGCGGCCCGAAGTGGGTTCAAGCAGGCGGTTGGTCATCTTGAGCAGCGTGGACTTGCCGCTGCCGGATGAACCAAGGAGCACCAGCGTTTCACCTTCGGCCACGTCAAAACTGACGGAATCAACCGCTGGTGGTGCGTCCGCGCTGAAGCGTTTGGAAATGTCCCGATAGGAAATCATTTGGCGCGATTGCGGGGACCCGTTTCGAGAGCAGGTTCGAGCGCCGGCATCGGGTCTTGTTGGGGTTCGTTCATCATGTGGCAAGTGTCGGGATGGTGCAGCATGCGGCAATCCGCGTCTTTCTCGAACAAAATAGTTCCGGCTGAACTCATTTGGGTTCAAACGATTGTCATTGGAACCACTTGGATTCGCACAGATGGTTGCTCACAGCAGGACAATTCTTGCACCCCTTCAGAGTGCGTTACGTCCGAACGCACCCGTGCCATCCGTGTAATCCGCAGTCAAACGATTGCGGCGAACGCATCGCCGGCAAACAGTGCGAAGATCGTAAATCCCTTTGTCCGGAGGACGCCAAGAAGTGCCGCTGGTGCGGATTCCGGTTCGGGGGAGGGTTCCCGCCGCATCGGTATCCAAGAATCCGAAATCAGAGCCCGGTTGCTGCCGACTTTCCTGATGAGATTTCGCCTGTTGCCCGAAAGGATTCGGTTCAACGAGGAGAAACTGGTCGTCTCGACACCAGGACTGTTTCACCGATGGACCAACGAGGCCGAAGTGCCATGGAACAAGGTGGCCGGTTTTGATTATCGATCGGGAATCTTCTGGGATGCGGTTGAGATCGAAACGCGCGGACAGAAGCCCACGATCTTCCGTTGCCTGGCGAAGGCGGATGGCGAGAAGTTCCGGGAGACGCTGCGGCGATTGGAGGAGTGACGAGAGGTCGCTGCCACGGAGTGTAAAGACTCCCTCGCCGCCAGAATGATGGAGGAGAGGAATGGGGCGAGATTTTGCCGACGAATTCGCGCTTTGAATCCCAGAACCGGAGGTTCGGCAGATTCAGGGGAAGCTGTCGCTAATCTCGAATTGTTGGAAATTTCCCACAATTCGAAACGGTTCATGTCTGCCATGCGCGAATCGTAAATCGTTGAAACTCTCCATAAACCTCGCGATACGAGGGGCGCCCGTTAACAAACCGTTAAAAATGTAGCAGCCGACGTGAGGAGAATCCGAGCACGAGAATCGTGCGGCATGAAACCCACGCACTCGTGTCCTCAGGTGGCGGAGCTTTGCGGTGTGGGGCAGGTCTCCGACCTGCCGGTCCCGGCCTCTCTGAGGGCGGAACAATGCAGTTGAAGCGGCGGGAGCGCGGAATTTATTCCGCAGAAGTGTCCACCTTCCACCAACGTTCACGCGCTTTCCCATTTGGTCGGAACTCAACACCGTTCTGTGTTTCAGAACCACTCATCGAAATCCACGACAACCGATTGGCAAATCCACGTGTCTGCGGAATGAATTCCGCGCTCCATCTGCATCGTTCCGGCTGAGGGTGCGAGTCCCGGAAACGAATGTGAGTCTGGATTCGTCCGGGGAACCAGAGGTTCCCGGAACCGGCGGGCCGGAGACCCACCCCACATTTGCCGGCCCGTTCGTTGGCAGGCTCTGATCTCATCAGTTTTTTCCGGAGGAGATTGAGCCTCCCGCCTTCGTAGTACTACGGCGCGGCTCGCGTCACCTCGGCTGCTACCGAAGATTGAGTTTTTGAAGAGGCTGATGAGGGCACCGAGCCTACAAATTGTAGGCCGGGTCCCCTGACCCGGCGCACCAGATTCAAAAGTTCAAGGCGCGCAAAATACGGGACGAGCTGCTTTCACAAATTCTGCGGTTCATCGGCCGGCAGGAAGAAGATTCTGCCGACTACGTTCACCATCGGCCCCAACAGGCGTTTCGTGAAAAACTCGTTCATGGCGGGAGTTGTTTCCCGCCCTTTCCGGCTCATCACGTCGTGTGTCCCGTCGTCATGCCGCAGATACGTGATATCGGCTCCGGTCGCCTTGAAGGAAACCCTCACCTCCCTTACATCAATAAGGCAGTTCGCGGATGTACATGTTCTTGAAGAACAGTTCACTGCCGTGATGTTGCAGCTCGATCTGGTCGGCGCGGGCCAATGGCGTCTTGCGTTCCTTGTCCCAGTAGTTCTCCAACTGCGTCCGGTCCACGATCAGTTTTCCGTTCAACCAGATTGTCACCTTGTCACCCACCATGCGGATGAAGAATGTGTTCCATTCGCCCGGCTTCTTGTCGGCAATGGTCAACGGCGTGTTTTTAGCGCGCCGGTTGTTCCACAAACTGCCGGAGCCGAGGTTGCGGCCGTTCCGATATGCCGCCACCCATTCCTCGGAATTCGCCGGATCGGGTTTGCCTTTCGTCCGAGGATCCCAAGGATCCCAAATCTGAACCTGCGGTGTGCCGCGAAGATAAATGCCGCTGTCAGCACCCGGCGGAATCTTCCAGTCGATATACATCTCGAAATCGCCGTAATCTTTCGCCGTGCAGAGACTCTGGCCCTTGCCGGTGTAGGTCAACACGCCGTCGGTGACCGACCAGTTCTCGCGCATGATCTCATTCGCCTTGGCCTGCGCGGCCTGCAACTCCGCACCCTTCAGGGCGCGACGGGAGACGGCATTGCGATGGGCCAGTCCTTTCCATCCCGTCAGGTCCTTGCCATTGAAGAAGACCGTAAAACCGGGAGGCGGCGTGTTGTCGGATTTGGACGCCGGGGTGGTCGGACTCGGGGAGAAATCCACGAGTTTAAGATTCCGGAACTCTGCGTAGTCATTGTGTCCGGCCAGCAACAGGTGGCCCTTGCGATTCAGGATTCCGGGCCGTTCCGAACCATCGAGCGAGCTGTGCTTGTCGAGAAAGGTGTCCACGATTACCGCACCGTTGAGAATCACCATGATATGATCCTCGATCGCCACAATCGTCTCTGTGTTCCACTCGCCGACCGGTTTCAGATAGCCGGTCCTGGCCGGACAGACGCCGTAGATCGAGCCGTGATACTGCCACGGCTTGAGCCAACTCACCTTGCGCTTCTTCCCATCGATTTCCGCCTCGGTCTGGTAGGCCTTGCCGTTGTGATCCAGGATCTGGATTTCCATTCCGTCGCGGGAAGGATATCCACCCTCCGGCACCCGGATGCCAACGCCATTGTTGCCACTCTCTTCGAGCTTGAACTCAAACGTGAACGCGAAATCGCTGTACTCCTTTTCCGTCACCAGCAGCTTGCCCCCCTTCCGGCAGATCAGGATACCGTCCTCGGCGACATAGTTCGTGGTGTCTCCTTTCCAGCCCTTGAGATTTTTTCCATTAAAAAGATCAGTCCAGTTCGCGGCTTTCAACAACGCCAGCGGACGCTTGGCGGCTTCCCGGTTGAGATCCGGCTTGGCGGCGTGACTGGGCGAAATACCGACGGTGGCAAGAACGCCTACAATGGAGGCTAAGAGGGCGATTCGATTCATTCGTAATACTGGACCATGTCAGGAAGCCCAAGGAAAGCGCCTTTTTCGCAGCGGAGCTTGATTCGGGACCGGAAAGCGTCACGTCGGAGGCGGCGTAGGTCATTCCTGAGACCCATGTGATTTCCTGCAGATCCGTTATTGGCGGCAGCGCGAGAACGGCCTTACTTCAGCTGTTCACTGAAGAATTTCATAGCAGACGGCAGGTCAAACTCGTGACCGCCGGGAGAAACGGTGATTCGCGGCAGCGCCCCGCCGGCCTGAAGATAGATGGGGGCAATCAGTTTCACACACCGCGCCGCTTCGGCGGGACTGAAGCCATCCCTGACACCATTGGACACGTGCATGGCACGTGGAGCCACGAGCAGCGCGATTTCGGGCAGATCGAATCCCGGCAGAAGCCCGGGAATCGCGCCGCATGAACAATGGCGGTGACGATCGCGGATAAAACTGACGCGCATGCTGCCAAAGATTCCCTGCACGCTCGTCGCGGCAATTCGCGGTTCAATGGCCGCCGCTGTCAATGCGAGCAGGCCTCCGGTGGAGACTCCCGCCACTCCGACCCGCTTGGGATCAACGGCCGAATCATCAAAGACGCGATCGAGAAGGATTCGCTGATGGGCAAACAGGAGGCTGTACCAGCCGCGACCCTCAAGGCGTAATGCGCGGTCCAGGTCGTGATGGGTGTCCGCACCGGGTTCCATGCCGACGTTTTCCATCGCAAAGGTCAGGTAGCCGGCCCTGGCAAATTCGGCCGCACAGGCATGTTGATAGCTGGCAGATTCGCTCAGAATCTGCGAAACCTTCCCGTGTCCCATGAAGCAGACAATTGTCCGTTGTCGGCCTGCAACTTTCGCGCGAGACGGCGCAAGTCGGAAGTATCGAAACAGTCGCGCGCCATTGAGGGTTACCAGGTATTCCTGTTGCTCGAACTCCGGGAACTTCTCCGTTTTGCCCGGTGCGATCTCAATTTGTCCCCGGTACGGATAGAGCATCTTTTCCACGAACCGTTTTCGGTAATCGATTTGCCAGTTCCGAATCGACTGCGCTGAATCGAATGTCGGGACATTCAGTGGTCGAATTGCGGCGGCTGCATCCGCATGCGAAAAAATCCGGACAATCGGAGGGGATGCCGTGACTAATCCTTCCTTGAAGCCGTTGATGTTGCGGGCGGAATCGACAGATACAATTCCCAAACACAGCCACCACCTGGGAAGACTGTGCAATTCCTGACCCGCCTCATATTCGCGAAACCAGATGGAGGCCTCGTTTGGCTTTCCGTTACGGACGGGATTGCTCGAACCGTGATAGGCATTTGTGCGCCACAAATGCCAGCCGTGTTCGGTGGGTGACCGATTGTCACCGAAAGACCACGCGCCGGTTTCATTGTAATTGAACACGGCAAACACCACCGCCGGGGCGCGGAACCTGATCTTCAACGAGCCCCCCTGGCCTCCGTCGAAGACACAACGGGGCATCCCCTTCAATTCATCCGGCAATGCGAGCATCTTGTAGTCGCGATTCAGAAACGTCCGTTCACCAGGACCAGAAATGCCGATCTCGTGCCCGGTGCCATCCATCTGCTCAATCAACCCGCTCAATTTCCCGGTGGGCGATTTCCCCTCCGCCAGACTCTTGAGGCTGGCCTTCTGTCGTTTCGGATTGTCGGAGGAAAGCGAGTCCGGCCGGTGAGCCAGCAACTCAATCGTTTCCTCCACCCTGCCGGTCGTGCCGTTCAGGTGTAGGAGAACATTGCTCGCGCGAACCCGCTGAACGGGTGCATCTCCCTGTTCCAACCAGCGCGGCCAGAGGCGCACCATCTCGACTCTCGCCTTCGCGAACGCCTCGATGTCCTCGACCCGCGGAATCAACCCAAGCTGCCGGGCCTGCGGGAGCAGCTTTCGAAATCGAACGGCCTGCGGCACGCTGCGCACACCAACAATCGTCCCAGCCGGATCGCCATGCTTCCGAATCACCGCAGCGACATTTTGATCGTATTCATCACCCTGCTCCTTGAGATCCAACAGCAGGTCAATTTTTCCGCGACAGACCTGCGCAGCTTCAATCAACGACGGGATTCGTTCCCCCTTGAACGCCGCGTCGAAATGGGACCCCACATCGAGACGTTGAAGTTGCGCGAGTGTGAGCGCATTGGCAGGCCCCTTTCCTTCGGTGGTGCGATCCAGCGTTGCGTCGTGTAGCAGAAACAATTGCCCGTCTTTGCTCGTGCGCACATCCACTTCAGTTGCGGTTGCCCCGACTTCAATGGCCCGGCGAATGGAGGCCAGCGTGCATTCGGGACGCTCCTCACTGGCCCCACGGTGGGCAATGATTTGTTTTACCTGACGAGCCGCACCAGCCAGTTCATCGGGCGCCCCAACGGCAAAACTCGCCTGTGCGAGCAATGTCAGCGAGACGATAATCCTCCCGACTGATCTACGGATTCTCATTTTGAACGAGTTCATGTTTGACTGTCAGTTGCCGGGTAACGACCCAATATAGCGAGCCAGCCCACGAGGGCTTCGGATTGAAACCGCGACGCGATGGCCGGATTCGCTGCAGCTTCGTTACGCCACGGTGTCATGTATCCTCTCTGGCTGACCACGAATATCGCGCCAATACTCGGCGCGAATATCCTCATCAATCTCAATAGGCAGAACCGAGCCATACATCCGGTCTCCGCCTCTCCGTTTCGGGCCTGAAATCCAATAATTGTCGCCTGTCTCCACGGCGTAGTAGTTGGACTTGAAACCTGCGCCCTTGAGACTCTGGAACGTCAGACCACCGTAGTAGAGTGTGCGCCCGGTCTTGGACAACGTCACGCGACCAATCCGTGACGTGCCAGTCAGGCTGCCCGCTTTGCACTCGATATACATGATGCGTCCAACCTGTGCTTTCGGCTTCTGTGCCGCGCCCTCGCCGACGCCGCTGCTCCGAGATGCATATGCAATCGCATCCTCCAAGTCTGCCGTCTTTCTGCTCGGTGATTTTGGCATGGCGTAGTGAGTGGCTTAACAGGTGGGAATGGCCGACCTATTTCGATGAGGCGTTGAACCTTATTGACGGCACTCCGTCGGCGTAGTCGATTTCGTAAACGCCACCGGTCACCGGATAGCGGAAAACCTGTTTTGATTCGATATCGGTCGGACCTTTCACCTGAAGCGGCAGGCGGCCGGTTTCCATCAGGTATTCGTCGGCAAACTTCTGTATGATGTGCATTCGGCTGCCGATGGAGTGGCCGGAGTTTTGAATGGTCGTGCCTTCCTTGTGCCACTCGGTGAGGAAATGTCCATCGGGCCGGAATCCCGTTTCAATCATGTTTCGATAGATGGCAATCTTGTCGATTGCCCGGCAGGAGGTGTCGTCGAGCCCGTGGACGATGATGACTTTGTTCTTCGGATTGGCGGCGTGCTGGAGTTTGAGGTGGGCCGGATGACCGGGGTTGCGAATCTCCTGCATGGCCGGGGACAGAAAGACCGGTGAGGCGGGATCGCGCGAATAACCGGCATTCAATCCACGCAGACCGTAGGCGATTTCATCGGTCAGGCCCGGCATGCCGCAGATGTCGATGACGCAGGCGAAGGTGTGCGGCGCGAGTTTGTTGACCATCAACGAGACATTGCCGCCGCCGCTGCCGCCGGCCGCGTAACAACGCCGGGCATTGAACGGCACGTCTGCGTCCGCGAGTTGTTTCTGAACGTGATACAACGCGCGGATGCAGTCCATCGCCTGAAGATAGCCGTGGTCGTAGGGAATACCCGCGGTCAATCTCGGCTCGCCGCTCTGCAGATAATCCACGCTGATGGCGACGACGTTGTAGCGGGTGGATAGCGTGTCGCACCAGGAGATGGTCTGTTTGTAGGTGCCGCCCCAGTTGTGCAGCAGCAGCATGAATCCCGTGTTCGGATTGATGCCCGCGTCCGGTTCGCGAACATACAGTTTGACTTTGCGCGGACCAGGTTTGAACGGCCATTCCTGACAATCCACCTCCTGTTCGCGCGCCAAAAGTTTTCGGCCCGGCAACGGCACGGAATCCGTGATGTCCGGCACTGCATCATCGAGGGCGAGCAAGGCGATGCCGGAACCCGCGTCCTTGAAGAACAGCCTCTCCGGCGGATTCTCAAACACGAGGATGTCATACGTGAGGCTGCGCTGACCGGTCGCGGTCTTGAGGTGCAACGTCGTGCCGGCTGGCTTCAATCCCAGTGCGCGTTGATATTGGAAGGAGCTGCCCTCCCAGATGCCAATCAACGCCTTGCGAGTTCCCTGTGGGACTTCCAATGTGCGCCCGTTGAATCGCTGCTTCGGAACAGTTGCGTCGCTGAGCAATTTCGCGGCGATTCCGTTGAGCGTGAACTCGCGGTCCAGCCACGGATTGACGCCGTTGGTGATGACGCAGGTTTCGACGGCCGCGAATGCGGTGACCGAAACGGTCGCAAATAGTGAGAACAGGAGTGTCAGTTTCATCCGGCAAGTATTCGATTCGTTTTCACTTCAATTGGAGCGCGGAATTCATTCCGCAGAAACGTAGATTCAAAATTCAGCTCGCGCGATGTTGAATCAGGTATTCTGACACACATGCTGGTGTCCGGTTCCAGCAACCGGGAAACGTCCGCTGCCGCCGGATTGTTACAGGCGCTTCTGCGGCATGAATGCCGCGCTCCGGTCGTTTCAACTGACTGATTCAGGTTCAGAGCGGTATAGCCTTTCCCGGTTTTTCCCGTGTCACTTCTTTGGAATCGCCTTTTTTTTCGCCGGACCTTTTGGGCGTTGGAGACCGATTCGATGCTCAAACGTTTTTTCCGGCATCTGGAATGATTTCGCCAGTGCCGTCAATTCCTTCACCACGGCGGGATTGGTTTTCGCGACATTCTGCTTTTCACCGATGTCAGTCGTGACGTGATACAATTCGACTTCATTCGAACCGCAATCATCGACGTAGCCGTAGAATTTTGTGCGGTTCGGAAGAATCAATTTCCACGGGCCTTTGCGGACGCCGTGCATTTCTCCCTGGCAGAAGTAGAAATAATTGTTGCGCGCGCCTGTTTCGCTTTTGCCGAGCAGGAGATTGGTTTGGTCCACGCCATCAATGATGCGATCCTTTGGCACGGTGAAACCTGCCAGCGTCGCGAACGTCGGCAGGAAATCGATCGTCGCGAAGATGGCGTCACTCACGCGCCCGGCCGGCACTTTGCCAGGCCAGCGAACGAGGCAGGGAACGCGCAGTCCGCCCTCGTAGGTCGAGCCTTTCGCCTCGCGTAATGCTCCCGATGAGCCCCACGCAATTTCGCCCTTGTGACGTGGCCGCAGAATGTCTGCCATGTTGCTCCAGGGTCCGTTGTCCGTTGTGAAGATGAAGAGTGTGTTGTCCCGGAGGCCCAGGTCATCAATGGCATCCAGAATTCGGCCGGTTTCGTAATCAAGTTCCTCCATGGTGTCGCCGTAAAGGCCACCTTTGGATCTGCCGCGAAACTTTGGGGACGCGTCGATAATGGAATGCACCATCGTGTGCGCCACGTAGAGCAGGAACGGTTTGTCCTTGTTCTGCTTCAGGAATCCAATCGCCTTGTCGGTGTAAAGCCGAGTGAGGCTGGCCATGTCCCGGGATTCGCCGGCACGTTCGTTGTTTTCATGAAACACCACCTTGCCGCCGTCATTCGCGCCCAGCGTTCCCCAGTAGTAATCGAACCCCTTGGCATTGGGCATGCGCTCCTTGATTGCCGCGCGATTGGACACGTCCCATTTGCCGATGCAACCAGTCTTGTACCCGGCCTTCTGCATCAGTTCAGCCAGTGTGATTTCACTCGCCGGCATCGACCAGCCACCGCTGCGCACCGGATAACGCCCGGTCAGCAGCGCCGACCGCGATGGGCCACAAACAATCTGCGCATAGAAGCTGGTGAACTTCGTTCCCTCCTCGGCCAACTTGTCGATGCGTGGCGTGCGAAATGTTTTTGCCCCATAACAACCCAGGTCGCCGTAACCCTGATCGTCGGTGAAAACGATGACGATGTTGGGCATGGGGGCCGCGCCCGTGTTTGCGGTGGTGATTGCCAACAGGAGAATAGTTCCGAAAAGTAAACGAGTCGTGATTGTCATAAGTGGCGAAGTGTTGTGTTAACGCTTTGGCAGCGATTGCCAACCTCAAAATCCTGAATCCAACCACAAAGACACGAAAAACTCGAAGGTGAGCACACTTGGCTCGACCGTGTCTTCCGGCGGCTGGCCGGAAGATTACTGGCACGCGAATGATACTGGTCGATGTGGGCAGGAAGAGAATTTGCCGAAAAGAAGTTTCGCCCTTTGAACTGCTAAACTGTAGCAGCCGACGTCAGGAGGCTCATGCAACATTGGGAAAAACGATTAGAGCCTCCTGACGTCGGCTGCTATCAGGTTCTTGGGGAGAATGATGTCCGCCGAAAACAGCACGCCAACCGCGTCCGCTCACTGTCTTGGCACGGTGGCCCACTTCCCCCAATCTTCATGCTCTTTGTGTCTTCGTGGTTTTTTCTCAACCAGGGGCCGGATTTGACTAAACTTTGTCGGATCTTTACCACGAAGATTCACTGGCAAATACGTCTGATGGTTGAGATTTTTGCATCACTCGAAAAGATTCGTGATTGAAAGTCTGACAACATTGAAGACTATCCCTTTCCCTGCTTTATGAAACGAACGAAACTATTCGCAGCATTTATCGCGTCCGTTGCCACCGGTATTCTTTTCAGTGCCCCGAGCGCCGAAGCCCAATTGCTTTTCAAAGGTAAAAACGGCCCGGGCAAAGGCCGCCATATCGTACTGATTGCCGGAGATGAAGAATATCGCACCGAGGAATCCTGTCCGATGCTCGCCAAGATTCTGAGCGAACGTCATGGGTTCGACTGCTCGGTGGTGTTCTCCATGGATGCCTCCGGCAATTACATCGACCCGAACAACTCGCGAAATCTCACCGGCATTGGTGCTTTGGCCAAGGCGGACCTGATGATCATCGGGACGCGATTTCGGCAGTTGAACGACGCGGGCTACCAGTCAATCGCCGATTTTCTCAACGCCGGCAAACCGGTGATCGGCTTCCGCACCGCGACCCATGCCTTCAACGGGCCTGGCAAAACCGGTGATTTCAAATGGTCGGAGTTTGGCCTCAAGATTCTTGGTGAACGTTGGATCAGTCATCATGGCGGACACAAACGGGAGGGAACGCGTGGTCTGATCGAAACGGGCAACAAGGACAATCCGGTGCTCAACAGCGTGGTGGATGTTTTCGGCCCATCCGACGTTTATGGAACCCCGCATGTCACTCCTGAGAACGCGACGATTCTGCTGCGCGGAGCCGTGACCGAGACGCTGAACCCGAAATCCAAGCCCATCGCCGGCCCGAAAAACAATCCGATGATGCCGCTCGCGTGGTTGCGCGAATACACAGCGCCGAATGGCAAGACGAAGGGCCGATCATTCTGCACCACGATGGGCGCCTCAGTCGATTTCGTGAACGAAGACCTGCGTCGTCTCATCGTCAACGTCACCTACGATCTACTGGGCCTGAAGGTGCCGGCCAAAGCGAATGTGGAGTTCGTCGATAAGTTCGAACCGACTTTTTATGGGTTCATCAAGGAAAAGGATTACTTCAAGAATCGCAATCTTCGCCCAAGGGATTTGGAACTCGGCAAAAGTGCCAGCACCGGGCTGCCGGGACAGCCGAAACCAGATGCGCAACCGAAAAAGAAGGCGGCAAAGAAATCCGCGAAGGCCACGCCCAAGAAGAAAGCCAAGTGGCCGGATAACAGCGGCGGTGTACCGCATCCACACGCACCGGACGTGGAACCACCGGCGGCCAAATCCGCGCGCTCACAAGCGGTCGCCTCACCGGCCAGGGCCGAACGAATCGTTTTTATCGGCAACGGACTGGCCGAGCGCGATGTGTATTTCAGCCGGTTGGAAACGGAATTGCATCTGCGTTATCCGAAACACGAGTTATTCGTTCGCAACATGGGTCGCCCCGGTGACACGCCCGGATTCCGTCCGCATCCGGCTCGGGCAACTCAATGGGCGTTTCCTGGAGCAGAGAAATTTCATCCGGAGCTCAACACGCATTACGGCAAGGGTTTCTTCCCCACACCGGACCAGTGGTTGCATTTCCTGAAGGCTGACACCGTGGTCGCCTTCTTCGGATATAATGAGTCGTTCGACGGTCCGGCCGGCGTCAAAAACTTCGAGGCCGAGCTCGACGCCTTTGTCCGCCATTCCCTCAGCAAAGCCTACAACGGCAAGCAGGCACCGCGACTCGTTCTCGTCTCCCCCATCGCATTTGAAAACCTTTCCACCACCCGTGACCTGCCCGACGGCGAGAAAGAGAATGCGAACCTCGGCCTTTACACGCTGGCCATGGGGCGCGTTGCGAAGAAGCACCAACTGACGTTCATCAATCTTTTTCAGCCAACCTTGCGGCATTACTCAGTGAGTCCCGAGCCACTCACCATCAACGGGTTCGCGCCGACCGACGCAGGCTATACCCAGCTCGCCAAAGTGCTGACCGACTATCTGTTCGGGGCGCAGAAGCGGCAATCGCCGGCTGCCGAGAAACTGGTTCACGCCGCCGTGAAGGACAAGGACTGGTATTGGAACAACGATTACAATCTTGTCAACGGCGTGCATACCCACGGCCAGCGATATAATCCGTATGGCCCGCAGAACTATCCCGCTGAAATTCAGAAGACGCGCGAAATGGCCCTGCTGCGTGACGGGCTGATTCACACCGTGGCGCAGGGAAAGAAAAAAAACCTCTCGGTGGATGACTCGAAGACGCTCGCGCTGCCGGCAGTACCCACCAACTTCAAACCGAATGACGTGAAGATGGGCAGCGCCAGTTATCTTGACGGAAACAGAGCCATTGAAAAACTCACGATGGCGCCGGGATTCAAGGTGGAGTTGTTCGCCTCGGAGAAGGAATTCCCGGACATGAAGAATCCGGTGCAGATGTCCTTCGACAACAAGGGCCGGCTCTGGGTGGCAGTGATGCCGACTTATCCGCACTGGAAGCCCGGCGATCCCCGTCCAAACGACAAGTTGATCATTCTCGAAGACACCGATGGTGACGGTCGTGCCGACAAACAGACGACGTTCGCCGACGGTCTGCACCTTCCGATCGGTTTCGAGATTGCGCCGGAGGGTGTTTACCTCTCGCAGGAACCGAACCTTTGTCTGCTGATCGATGACAACAAAGATGACCATGCCGATCGCATGGAAATTCTCATGCACGGCTTCGACACCCACGACACCCACCACGCCATCTCGGCGTATTGCGCGGATGCGTCGGGCGCATTTTACATGGGTGAAGGCCGCTTCCTTCATTCGCAGGTTGAAACCCCGTATGGCCCGCGCCGATGCAACGATGGCGGTGTCTGGCGTTTTGATCCCAAGAGCTTCCGGCTCGAACGCTATAGCCAGGCAGATTACTCGAATCCCTGGGCCATCGCCTTCAACTATTGGGAGCAGAACCATATTGGCGACGGTTCGCCGGGACAAACCTGGTGGGGACTTCCGGTCTCAGCCAGGATGCCTTACGGAATCGAGATCCCGAAGGTCACCACCTTCGTGCCCAAGCGCGCCCGCCCGACGTCCGGTGCGGAGTTCGTGTCCTCCCGTCATTTCCCCGATGAGTACCAGGGCAATTTCATGATTTGTAACAGCATCGGATTCCTCGGCATTAATTTCTCGAAGGTCAATCCGGATGGATCCGGCTTTCTCGGTGAATTGAACGGCGATTTGATTTCCTCCAGCGATCCAAATTTCCGCCCCGTCGATCTGGAATTCGCGCCCGACGGTTCGCTGTACCTCGTGGACTGGCACAATGCCCTCATCGGCCACATGCAGCACAACGCCCGCGACCCGAATCGCGACCACGACCACGGCCGCATCTATCGCATCACCTATCCCGGTCGCCCGCTCGTGCAGCCTGCCAGAGTTGCCGGCGCGAGCATTCCTCAACTGCTGGAGAATCTGAAACTGCCGGAATACCGCACGCGCTATCGCACCCGCCGCGAATTACGCGGTCGTGCCGCAGCAGAGGTGATTCCAAGCGTCAAGAAATGGGCTGGCTCACTGGACAAGAAAGATCCGAGTTACGAACATCACCTGTGCGAAGCGCTGTGGGCGACCTGGGCGCAAAACAAGGTTGACGAAGCTCTCCTGCAACAATGCCTGAACGCCCGTTCGCATGAGGCGCGGGCGGCGGCGGTGAGCGTTCTTCGTTTCGCCCATCACAAAATTCCAAACAGCACGCGCTTGTTCGTGCAAGCCGCGCATGATGCGCATCCGCAGGTCCGGTTGGAGGCCATCGTGGCCGCATCGTGGTTGGACAATCAGGCGGGCGCTCGCATTGTGCTCGAGGCCATGCGTTATCCGTTCGATAAGTGGATGGGCCCGGTTACCGAAGCGATTATGAAATATACGCTGGCCGACGACGTGAAAGCCCTGTTGGCGCGGAAAAAATACGACCTCGCCAGCAATGAACGGGCGAGCCAGTTCCTTGCCGGGAAACTAAAACTTTCCAATTATGTTTCCGATGAGAACAAACGCTACGGCCCGACGACCAGGTTGAGCAAAGCGGACACGGAAATCTACGAACTCGGCCGCGAAGTGTTTCGTCGCGACGCCCATTGCTCCACCTGTCATCAACCAAACGGTCAGGGCGTGCCGAACATCTACCCGCCACTGGTGATGAAGGACAACCCCTGGTTGACCGACAGTGACGAGCGCCTCCTTAAATTCGTCCTCAAAGGTCTTTGGGGACCGATGGAACTGAAGGGACAACACTTCGATCCGAGCAAAGGCGTTCCGCCCATGCCGGGATTCGCTCCCCTGCTCACCGACAAGGAAATCGCGGCAGTCATCAACTACGTCCGGAATTCCTTCGGGAACGCAGCGTTGTTCCTCAAGCCGGACGCAGTGGCCAAGGTCCGCCAACAAGTCGCCGCGCGAACTGACTTCTACCTCATTCCGGACATCATGAAGGAACATCCGATCGCCGGTTGGGAGAAATGGAAATCCACCGCGCCAGCGGTGTCGTTCGAGTAATTCGAACCACCGATTCAATCCGGCCCAACAGGAGTCTCGCTCGCAAAAACTTCACCGCAGGAAATTCGGGCACCGATAGCATCGATGCTACCAGCCCGTACAAAAACGCAGCATCACATCGTAGCCGCCGAGGTCAGGAGGCGGAATCTTCCAGGAATCGAAAGGTCCTGTCCGCCTCCTTATCTCGGCGGCTACCATTTGAACGGACTGCCATTCCGAGTTAAGCAAGCCCGGTGGTCGTCATGCTCGGCTTTTTTGTGGCTTGCCATCCATTCGGACTGGACTGATGTTTGAATCCAGTTGGAAGGCTGGTTTTGTTCATATCGGCAGGTATCCAAAATGATGTATTTACCCTGTTTAACAGGATGGCGGCAGTTGGTCGATTGAGACACATAACCTCCAGAAAACAGGGGCCAGAATGGACCTCGAACATGGGAAATCCGATTTAGATCTGCATTCCAAATTTCATGACACTAACTTGGTAGCTCCTTGACCATATGGACGTTTCAGATTGGCTCAGAGACAGAGGCTTGCCTGATGCCGCCATCGAGGAGTTGATTCCTCTGCTTCCCGATGCAATTCCAGAGTATTCGGTGAGTTGGTTCTACACTGCGGAGTACATTATGGATCCGGACAGATGGTTTCATTGCCCAGGTCAGTCTCGGTTCGTTTTTGTTGGTCAGTGCCCGGACGGCAGCGCGATTGCCATCGATTCGCAGATTACGCCCGGTGCGGTGTTTTACGTTTCTACGAACGCGATTGAGTCTGATCCCGCATCGGGTGAGTTCACTGTTCGGGTTGCTGATTCACCCGCCGACTTCGCAGCGCGTAGCCAGCAGGATGATTTCCCGATGGATTACTATGATGCCATTTGATCGCGCCCGATGAGCCTAATCGGGTCACCGGGAGTGATTAACTCCCGGTTCCCACACCACCCGGCATGCGGGTCCGCACCGGGCGGTTCCGATTAGACTCCCTGTTGGTCAGGGTAGTGAAGACTGATCCATTGCGCCTTCATGTCCGGAACCCCTTGCTCCTGCATTCACTTGTTGGTCAGCGCCAACGGCGCGTTTTCATATCAGCCTGGGGCGACGCCCCAGGACCGGGTGGCAATCCGACAAGGGCTGACGGCCCGAATCATCGAATCGGCCCGCGGCCAATGCGGCATCCGATCTTGAAAACCACTGAATGCACGATGAATTGCGCCGATGGCGCTTACCGGTTTTGGGGCCGGTGTTATGGGGCGTTGCCCCATGCTGACATGAAACGGGCCGTTGGCCCTCATCGCTGGTACCCCTTGCTCCTGCAACCAGCGGCGGGTGTCGGCTGATGGCCAGTCCGGCTCCGGACTTTGGCGGCCCGTCAAAATGATCGGGACGCTCGTCTGTCGATCGGCGATGGGAACCGGTTTTCCACAACCGCGCGCTTCACCGGTCTCTGGCGGGCCGCCAGACACAACAGGCCGGCGGCCTGTGCTCCCCTTCCCATCTCTGCGATTCTCCGCGCCTCGGCGTCCTCTGCGTTGAAGAGTTCCGATTCCAACCACGATGAATACAAGGTTCCGCCAAAGTGCTCTCCCGTGCCGTCCTGAGTTTTGACGTCGGCTTCTTTCCCGTGAAACCTCACGATTTCACAGTTGCCCCGGTCTGCTTCTTTGACTTTCATCTGAGTTCATGAACAGGGGACTTCCTGCCGTGCCGAAACTCAGTGAAGGCGGGTCACCCCATGACAACACCCCAATGCCGGGCACACACAAATCGGTGGAGGACAACCTTCAACTGCCGGCGCAGTCTTCTCCGATGCCCCATAGGTCTGTTCACTTTTTTGATTGCAGGAGGTGCTCATTCGGTGCCTCATTTTGGCGGTAGCCTTTGGTAAATTGCACATCGTCTGACGTTGCGTCGGCTTCAGATTCAGTTAATAATTCAGTTATGAGCACATGGGACATCAGGCGGACCACTAAGTCATCGACCGATGCCTGGGTGGGAGGTGTGTGCGGCGGATTCGGATCTACCACTCCGATTCCATCGTGGTTATGGCGAACCGCGTTCCTCTTTACCGCATTCGCATGGGGAATTGGTCTGCTCCTCTACATCGCCCTATGGGTCTGTATGCCTAAAGGCGACGGTTGAGGCTAATAGGGTCACCGGGAGTGAACGCCAGTCCGGCTCCGGACTTTGGCGGCCCGTCAAAATGATCGGGACGCTCGTCTGTCGATCGGCGATGGGAACCGGTTTTCCACAACCGCGCGCTTCACCGGTCTCTGGCGGGCCGCCAGACACAACAGGCCGGCGGCCTGTGCTCCCCTTCCCATCGCTGTGGTTCTCCGCGCCTCGGCGTCCTCTGCGTTGAAGGAAAACGGCGGCAGGCACGAGCTTTACAACCTGCAAAACGATCTCGGTGAAAAAGAAGATGTATCCGTCACCAATCCCGCTATCATCCAGCGACTCGAAGGTTTGATGCGGAGCTACATTGATCCCGGTCGCAGCACTCCGGGAACCGTGCAAAAGAACGAATTTACTTACTCACTCGACGGAGGCATGGGCAAAGGCAAAAAGAAGAACACGAAAGCGAATACGGCAAATCAGTGAAATATCAATCGGCAGTCGGCCAAGCGAAAACTATCCCCCATTATTCGAAATGAAAATTCCCCTTCTCCTTATTGCTGCGTTTTTTGCCGGCACCGCGTTAGCGACTGTTGTCACGGCTCAGGATCAGGTCCAAAAGGACAAGCCCGCACCGCCCGCCAAACCCGCGACCCGTGAATCACCTCGACCTGCGCCCGGAAGTCGGGCCAGTGGTGACCGGTTCATCCAGGTTTTCATCTCGCGCAATGATCGGAATGGCGACGGCATCGTGGAGAAATCCGAGTTTCAAGGATCGGCGGCCCGGTTCGATGAAATGGATACCAATCGGAACGGACGGTTGGATTCGGCGGAGTTGCTGCCGTTGTTTCGCAGCCGCCTGAACGACCCCAGGAGCATGCAGGAGCGGTTGCGGGATCAGTCGGGTGCCACGCCGACGAAGCCGCAGGCGGATGGATTTACCACTACGCCGGACGGTCGGAAGGTATCTGGCGAGTTCATCTTCAAACGACTGGACGTGGATGGTGACGAGAAACTTACCGTCGCGGAGTTCAGCAAAAGTCCCGGCATCGAGAGCCTGGAAAAGGCCGGAGAAATCGTCGCGCGCATTGACCAGAACAAGGACGGCCAGCTCGCGCGAGCAGAGTTCGGCCGGGTCTTCCAGATGCGTCATGGCCCGGGTGAAAACGCGACTGGCGGATTTACCCATCCTTTCCTGATCGCGATGGGTGCCAAGGGCCGGGCCGGCTGTACACCGGAGCAACTCGCCACTTACGAGCGCGTCTTCGCGCACCTGGATGCCGACGACGACGGAAGCCTGACGGCCAAAGAGTACGTCGAAGACGGCACTTACCTCACCCAGGAGGCTCGCGCAGGAATATTTCGCGCCTCGGATTCAAACGGGGACGGAACAGTCACCCGTGCGGAATACGTGGAGAACCGGATAATCACCGACGAGGCCAAGGCCGTCGTGGAACGTGCCGACGTCGATTCCGATGAGAACATCACAAAGGCCGAGTTCTTCAAACATCCCGCATTGACGAATGAAATCACTGCTGCCGAAATCTTTGGGCAACTCGATACCAACGGTGACGGCAAAATCACAACCCCCGAGTATCTTCGGGTCTGGGGCCAATGGGCCCGGGAATCTGTTTCGAAGGTGGCGACGACGGCAATCGCGCCCGGTGCCGCGGATGGCGGGACAGCAAGTCGTCCCCCAGCGCAACGTCCTGGTGGTTTTCCGGGCGGACGTCCGGGATTCGGAAGACCGCCCGCGGGTGGGTCTCGGAACAGCGGTCCACCGGATCCAGACGTGCTCTTTGAACGGTTCGACCGGAATAAGGACGGACGACTGACGAAAGATGAGGTTCCCGAAGGTCTTTGGAACCGGCTTTCCGCCGTGGACACAAACAAGGATGCTGCGGTCACCAAAGTTGAGATGAATTCCCGGCGACAACCCCCGGAACAGAATCGCAACAAAAAGTAGCCCTCAATTCTTTTGTCATGATTTCCAGGACTTCAGCCCTATTCATCATCGTTCTCAGCAGCCTGAGTTTGATCTCACCTTCATCAGCCCAGGAATGCGCCCGTGATTCAACCGCTCCCGCACAGCGTTTCGATCCGGTGGTTCGCGATCTTGAAGGATGGAAGATCCACATCGAGCCCTCGCTCGTTGATGGCGAGCAACGCGAGGAGGGAACCCGGGCGCTCACGATGCTGGCGAATCATTTGCAGCGCATCAAAATCCTGATTCCCGCCGAGCCGCTCAAGAAGATGCAGGCGATTGGAATCTGGATTGAGCACGATCATCCCCGACTCAAGGCGATGCAGTATCATCCGAGCAAAGGCTGGCTGGTTGCGAACCGGCACGATCCGCGATTGACGCGCAAGGTTCACATCACGCGAGCGAGCGCGTTGCTGTCCCGAGGGCAACTGCTCAAGCACCCGGCGGTGATTTTGCACGAACTCGCGCATGGGTATCACGATCAGTTCCTCAGCTTCGACAATCCGGAAATCATCGCCGCTTACAACAAGGCGAAAGCCGCCGGCACGTACGAAAAAGTTCTCCTCTATACCGGCAAACAGGTGAAACATTACGGCCTGACCAATCACAAGGAATACTTTGCCGAGGGGACGGAGGCCTACTTCTACCGCAACGATTTTTATCCGTTCGTGCGGGCGGAGTTGAAGGAACACGACCCGGCGCTGCACGCGGTGCTGGAGAACATCTGGGGACCGGCGAATTGAATTGCGCCTGACACTGCCTGCCAATGGGTCAAGTATCAGTCAAGTGGCACACCTTCATTCCAATCTCATGAATCGGTGCCCCGGACATCGCTCGGCCTGAATCACAGGGCGGTAAACCCGACAAAGAAAAGCCTGGGGGTGGCGTTCGCAAACTCCTTCGCGCCCGCAAGCCTGGCCTTAATGCGTCGTAGCTTCGGCGGCTTCCTTTCGAAGATTCACAACCGGATCATATCAGTGCTTAGCCTCGGCATTCATCAGCCGATTAGGATCTTTTCGACCCATCACCCTTACCCTTCCCATGAACCGAATGCCGGAGCGCCGGCTTGCAGCCGGCTTAAACCGTTGTTTGTCAACGGGACGACTCCGGTCGGAATCAAATCGTGCGGGACTCCGGCAACGAATAAGCCGGCAACATGCCGGCGCTCCGGTTCATGGCCCCGATTCGCGTCCAGTCGTTGGAGGTTCCCCCATGAACCTCCCGGAACGAGGGACTCCCGGTGAGGGCACCGGGCCTACAAGTTGTAGGCCGGGTCCCCTGCCCCGGCGCTTTGGGTTCGTGGGTACCCGGCGCGAACATATTCGGCTAAATTTCTTCCCATTCAAGGCTGAGCGGGAGAAAATTTTGCGCCCTCCAGGTTCTTTCGCCGCTCCGTATCCGCGTGCATCCGTGGTTTCCTTGCCGGTCCGGTTGTGTTTCCCTTGTCCCGATGAAACCTGCGTTGCGCCGAGCATGGGTCTGCGGACTGTTGGCTCCGCTCATGGCGGCAGCGGCAGCCCGCCCCCTCGTTGGTGGACTTGAGAATCACGCGAAAATTTCGCCGGCACTCGCCGGCACGATCCTTGTCAGTGAGCTCGGTTGCACTGCTTGTCATGCGACCAGCCGGACAACATTGCTGCCCAAGAGTGGTCCCGATTTGTCCACGGCGGGAGCGCGCATTCGATCTGAGTTTCTCCACCGTTTCATCGCGAATCCCTCCGCCTCCAAACCGGGCACGACGATGCCTGACATGCTTTCGCATCTACCGAAGGTGGAACGCGACGAGACGGCGAGCGCGCTGGCGCAATACGTCGCGTCGCTCGGGACGAAGCCAATGGTCTTTGCGAAACCAACTCCAGATGCCATCAAGCGCGGGAAGGCGCTGTATCACTCGGTCGGTTGCGTGGCGTGTCATTCGCCGGAACAGGCCGTGGCCGGCTCGGTTCCGCTCGGGCCATTGGCGGAGAAGTATTCGCTCGCGAGCCTGACGCAGTTCCTCGAAGACCCGCTGGCGGTACGACCAGGCGGGCGGATGCCGGATATGCGCCTGGACCATTTCGAGGCGGTGGATATCGCGAGTTATCTCCTGCGCGAACAATCCCTAACGACGACGTTTGTGCCCGATGCCAAACTGATTGAACGCGGCAAAGCGTTGTTCACTCAGCACAATTGCCACGCCTGCCATCGGGTTGCTGGCGAGGAAATGGCGACGCAGCAAATCCGATCACTGGACCGAGCGCGGCTTGATCGGGGTTGTCTCTCCGAGTCGCGCGGTGCCTGGCCGCACTTTCCATTTGCAGCGAAACAACGCGTCGCCATCCAGTCGGCATTGACGTCCGATGCGGCAGCCTCGCCGGAGCAGCGAATTGAAATTGAGCTGACGCGATTCAACTGCATCGCGTGTCATCGGCGCGGAGATTACGGCGGCGTGGCGGTTGGGCGAGATTCATTCTTCACCGGCGTGGACGAAAATCTGGGCGAACAGGGTCGCATTCCCCCACCCCTGACGGGCGTGGGTGCAAAGTTGAAGCGGGACTGGCTGCGGGACGTGGTCGTCAATGGAGCAACCGCTCGACCGTACCTGCACACGCGGATGCCGAAGTTTGGCGCGGCCAACACCGAGTTGCTCGTGGCTCTTCTCAAGAAAAGCGACCCATTGCCGGCGGCGAAAATTCCGCACGTGCGCGATGCCAGGCTGGCGCGTCAGACCGGCCGCGAACTCGCCGGCAGCAAGGGATTCAACTGCGTCGCCTGCCACACTTTTCGCGAGAAGAGTTCCGCGCCCATCCGTGCACTCGACCTCGCGACGATGTCTAATCGACTGGAGGAAAACTGGTTTCATCGTTACATGACGGAACCGCAGCGGTTCTCGCCGTTGACCATCATGCCGGGCTTCTGGCCGGATGGTAAATCGCCGCTGCCGGACGTGCTGAGTGGCGACGCTGGACTACAGCGCGATGCGTTGTGGCGTTATTTGTCTGAGGGCCCGGAGGCCGGCGAACCGCGCGGATTGGTGCTCGAACCATTGGTCATTGCGGTGGCTGACGAGGCGGTGATGCTACGCCGCAATTATCCGGGCATTGGCAAGCGCGGCATCGGTGTCGGTTATCCGTCCGGCATCAGCCTGTCGTTCGACGCGGGGCAGATGCGGCTGGCGTCGATGTGGAGCGGCGGATTCATCGAGGCCTCGGGTGTGTGGCGCGGGCAAGGCTCCGGCCAGGCGCGCGTACTCGGTCGGGACACGATCACATTTCCGGAGGGTCCGGCCTTTGCCGTCCTCGAATCTGCGACGACTCCCTGGCCGACCAACACCGCAAGACAGGCGGAGGGCTTTCAGTTCAAGGGCTACACACTCGAAGCCCGGCAGCGTCCGACGTTTCGGTATCAGTTCGGTGCACTCAACATTGACGACCGGTTTCTCGACGTGAAGGACGCGAGCGGCAACGCGCACTTCGAGCGGACCGTTTCGTTTTCATCAGGATCTCTACCCGAAGGACTCCACTTGCGGTTGGCAGCGGATAGGTCAATCGTGGCTCGTAGCGCGCGTGATTTCAACGTCGGCAAAACGATGCGCCTTCGTCTTTCGTCGCCGGGCATAATCCGCGAAACAGCCGATGGCCACGAACTCTTGTTTCCAGTGACGCAGGCAGTACCCATCACGATCGAATATCGCTGGTGAAGCAGCGCGAAATGAAAAAGCAATTTATGAATCTGGCAAACCGTAGCAGTTCACGTTTCAGCGTGTTGGAGAGAAGCAGGCTAAAGTTTGATTCCCGGAGGCGATTTCAAAACCCCGTAGCAGCCGAGGTAACGAGGCTCAAATTTCAAGAAGAACGGAGCCTCCTCACGTCGGCTGCTACAGTTTTGCAATGGGCTCCCCAAACCCAAAATAGCAACGGGAACGCGCCCGCGTCGAAAGTAGATTTCCGCGCGAACCCCGATACTGGTCTCGGTGACGTCGCAGAGAGTCCATACGCGCTCAAAGAATTCGACCGTTCGTGCCAGTATCGCCCGCAACGCGCTGGCCGCGAGGCGCGGCCAGCCACACCCGGGGCGGGTGTGCTCCCCAACATCGGAATTCGGGTCGAACTTCAGCAGATCCTCACACTCGTGTTGCTCCTGTTGGCATCCTCCGCCATCGCCGCCGAACTCGGCGATACCTGGGGAACGGCGGAACGCGAGGCCGCGTATTATCGCATCGTCAACCTGCCCATTCCCGAGGACACCAATATTGAAGCGGGCAGTTTTGCAACATTACCCGACGGACGACTCGCCATCGGCACGCGTCGAGGCGATCTGTTTCTCGTCAGCGGCGCCTTCGAAAAGCATCCGCGCCCGACCTTCAAAAAGTTTGCCAGCGGACTCGATGAAGCGCTCGGGCTCGCCTATCGCGATGGCGCGTTTTACGTCACGCAACAGACGGAGGTGACGCGCATCACCGACACCGATGGCGACGGGAGAGCCGACAAGTTTGAAACGTTGAGCGATGTCTGGGGTTTCAACAACTACCACGAATTCGCCATGGGCTCGAAGTTCGATCAGGAAGGAAATCTCTGGGTCGCGCTCTGTCTCTCGAAGTCCTACACCTCCGACGAAAAGTTCCGCGGCTGGGCGCTCAAGATTACGCCGGATGGGAAAACCATTCCGATGTGCAGCGGCATCCGCAGTCCGCTTGGCGTGGGAATGAACGAACACGGCGTGATGTTTTACGCCGAGAGCCAGGGACCGTGGAACGGTTCGTGTTCGCTCAAGCATCTCAAGCCCGGCGGATTCATGGGGCATCCCGTCAGCTTCAACTGGTATCCGTACGCGACGAACATGGGCCCCGTGCCGGTCATGCCCAATACCCGCTCACGATTGGAGATCGAACGCCAACGGGTGAAAGAACTCGTGCCCTATGCGGTCGTGTTTCCGTTCAAAAAAATGGGGCGCTCCATTTCCGCGTTCGAGGTAAATCGTTCCCGTGGAAAGTTCGGTCCATTCGAGAACCAGATTTTCATCGGTGACTATACCTTGAGCATCGTCATGCGGGCGACGACTGAAGAAGTGAACGGCGTGTGGCAAGGCGCGTGTTATCCGTTTCGGGAAGGCCTGGCCACCGGTATTCTCGCCGTCCATTTCACTCCGAACGGGCAACTCATCGCCGGTGGCACCAATCGCGGCTGGCCGGTGCGCGGCATGAAGAACAGCGTCCTGCAACGGCTCGACTGGACGGGCAAGGTTCCATTCGAGATGCGCGAAATCAGCGCGCGATCGGACGGATTCCTGGTCACCTTTACCCGGCCTGTGAATAAGACGCTGGCATCGAAACCGGAAGCGTTTGAGTTGCAGACCTACACGCATATCTACCAGCAGGGCTATGGTAGTCCGGAGGTGGACCAAACTGTCCCAGTCGTCACGGCGACGGAGGTCGCGCTCGACGGATTGAGCGTGCGATTGCGAATCAAGGGGCTCGTGCAGGGCCACGTTCACGAGTTCCATGTGCCATCGATGGCGGCGGCAGACGGCGAGCCATTGCTGCACACGCGCGCCTACTACACGCTCAACGAGATACCGAACAAATGAACGTTCATTGTGGCGCGAACGATTCGGCGGTAAAGCAGCGCATGACCGGACCCGACCATCTCGGGTGAGCGCACCATTGGCAGCCCGCTCAAAAACTAGCCGCCGAGGTAAGGAGGCGGATTCATCAGGAAATTGAACGATTCTGTCCGCCTCCTTACCTCGGCGGCTACGATGCGATTCCGTGTTTACCAACGGGCTGTCAGCGCGCCGTTGTCTCTCCAACAACGCCTCACGCCATCAGATAGCCGAACTGTTTCAGCGCCCGCGCCCGCTTATCCTTGTCTTCAACAAACCGCAGTAGTGTGTGAAATCCGTAAAGCGTCTTGATGCGATGCGTCAACCACGCTCCCCATTGCCGTGATTCGGTTTTCTTCCAGTAGCCCGCCTTGAGTGGATCTGCATTCGTCGTTTCCAGTTTACCCAGTTCACCTTCCAGATCAGGCAAAGCGCGATAGAGCAACAGATGATGCCGATGCGCCGACAAACCTTTCCGCGCCAACTCCGCGTAGCCAAATCGTTCCAGTTCAGTCAGCGCCGCCGCATGATTCATCAGGTGGAACAACCCGCCGAAACCCTGACGATGTTGTGAGGCGGATTGAATCAGTTCGCTGATGACAGTCTCCGCCATTTCGCGGGCTGACGAATAATTCTTGAGGTCGGCACCCTCGGCGACCGGTGCCTGTTTACCATTCTTCCAGCCAATCTTCTTGCCGTAGTAACCCCGGCCGGCGTGGACCGCGTCAAACATCCCGATGAGTTTTTCAATCCCACCGACCAGCTTCGGTGTGGCAAACTGTTTATGATCCCGCAGCGCGCGAATGGCGACGGAGGCAAAGATGACATTGTGTCCGGATTGGCGGGTTTCACCGATATTTCGCGACAATGCTGTTGCAATCTTGTCGGTTAGATCCGTTCGTGCCGGTTCTTTCGGTAACGGCGCAAACAATTCCGCGGCGGTGATTCCCGCCTTCTTCGGATCAAACCAGATCGACTCTTCGCCTCCGGTTATCCGGTTCAAATCCCTCTCAATAGCTGAATACACGCCGGCCTCCAGATCGGGATGGTCTTCGCCAAAAAAATAGCCGGCCATCACTGCCGCACCCAGATGGCCGGCCATCGAACCGGCCCGCGGCGCGTTCGCCATTCCACACAGACCCCGATAAAGGAAATCAAACTCGACCATGTGTTATCGACGATATCCCGATTACGGGCATTCGCGACGAAATTCGAAATTCCTTCTGAACCGAACAAAAAACGCTCGATCACAGCCCAATTTTGACACAACCATCGGGCGACCCCATGGCCGTTGAAGAAATCACACTCAATCTTTCCGGGATCAAAGTCCCGGCCCATGCGTCTGACCTGATTGCGGAAGTGGATCGGATGATCGACCAATTCGATGCCGCAGACGGGCGCCGACGAAATCCGAATTATGTCCCGGTGGATGCACTCCTGTTATATTCCGCCATGGCGCATGTCACCGATCTGAATCTACCTATCGGGCGCGTATTCTGCGAACTGGGTAGCGGTCTAGGACTCGGCGCATGTTTCGCGGCAATGCTGGGCTACGAATCTTATGGCATTGAAATCGACCCGAAACTGGTGACAGCGGCGCGCGAACTGGCAAACCGACGAAACCTTGATCCGAGATTCCTCTGCACGAATTATTTTCCTGACGGATACTCATCCTATCCGGGTCAGGGTGGCGACGAACTCATTGCCCCGCCGTTGGTTCGAAATCGTTACGGTGACGTGATTGAAAAACCCTGTTTTGAAGGCATGGGGCATGACACGGACGAGATCGATCTGTTCTTCGTTTATCCTTGGCCGAAAGAACATGAGATGATGCAGGACCTGTTCGATTCCATTGCCGGCGATGGAGCGATCCTCATCGCCTACTACGGGGACGGCGAGATTTGCGCTTATCGGAAAATCGACGATGCGCACGAACCATCGGAATTCGAACGGGACGACGATTGAAACGTCCGCTTCAGGAGAGCCGGTTGCGATAATCCTCGTAGCCGAACTGACGAATCAGTTGAAATCGATTCTCGTCCGCCTTCCAGATGCCGATGGACGGAAGACGAACGCCATTAAACGTCGTGTTCTTGACCATCGTGTAATGGGCCATGTCCTCAAACACGAGCTTCCTGCCGGGCTCCAACATTTTGTCAAACGAGTAATCGCCAATCACGTCACCCGCCAGGCAACTCAATCCGCCCAGTCGATACGTATGCGCCTTGGTCGCTGGTTCACCAGCCCCGGTAATGACCGGACGATACGGCATCTCCAGCACATCCGGCATATGCGCCGTTGCCGAACAATCCAATATGGCGATGGGCAACTGGTTCTGCACGATATCCACCACGCTGGTAACGAGCACGCCCGTATTGAGCGCGATCGCTTCCCCTGGTTCCAGATAGACGGGTTTGTCGAATTGCTCCTGGAATTCCGTGATGATTCGACACAATCGATCCACGTCGTAGTCCTTGCGGGTGATGTGATGCCCGCCACCGAAATTGATCCACTTCATCGAGGGAATCAGATCGCCAAATTTCTCAATAAAGTGCGGGAGCGTTCGCTCCAGGGTGTCTGAGTTCTGTTCGCACATCGTATGGAAGTGCAGTCCCTCCAAACCTTCCAGATCCTGCCCTTTCAACTGTTCCGCCGTGATGCCCAATCGAGAGCACGGAGCGCACGGATTGTAAATCGGCACGGCAACTTCGGAGTATTCGGGATTGACCCGCAGACCCATGGATATATTTCGGCCGGAATCTCGCACGCGCCCGCGATATTGCTGAAACTGCCGAACCGAGTTGAATACAAGGTGGTCAACGATGGGCAGGAGTTCATCCATGTCCTGCTCCGTGAACGCCGGTGCATACGCATGAACTTCCCGACCAAACTCCTCCTTGCCCAGCCGCGCTTCATTGACCGAACTGCAGGTCGTTCCAACCAGATATTCCCGGATCAACGGAAACGTGCTCCACATGGAAAACCCCTTCAGTGCGAGCAGGATTTTGCATCCCGTGCGATCCTGAACTGATTTTAAAATTTCCAGATTGCTCCGCAGTTTTCCCTCGTCGATGACGTAGCAAGGCGTCGGTATTTGGTTCAAATCCATATCCATGTTCAATTACTCCCCGGTGATTGAGACATATTCGGCGGACGGATTCACGCAACAAATTCGGGTAAATTGCTGAAAAGAAAATCAGTGCTCTTTCATCGTCGATTTGTAAAAACATTCCCGTGCGCGGAATGGCAACCAATTCAACCAATGATCGGCCGGACGTGAAGCATGGCAATCGGCCGATCAATCCTTCAGCGAGCCGCCAGTTTGGGCCTGCTGCGACATGGCGATAAAACTCGTATTTCTCAAACGCAGCGTTCGTATGGAACAGAATGGTTCCATTCTCAGCGAGGTGTTGCGACAACCCGGCCCCACGCACAGCGTTTTCGATTTTCTTGCCGCAGCGGTGAAAATCCTATCGCCAGGAAACCACGTCGGCATGCTCGGCTTCGCGGGCGGTGGAGTGGTCGCCCCGCTCCGCGCCATGGAAGGTGCCCACGCCGTCCATGCAGTCGATCTCTCAGACGAAGGCTACGGCCTTTTTCGCAATCTATCGAAAAGCTGGTGTGGTCCGGTCCATTTTAAAAAGGCCGACGCATTGCACTGGTTGACCGGTCATCGGAACGGGTTCGACGCGCTGATTGAGGATTTATCTGTTCCCTTGAATAACGACGTGGAAAAGCCGGCCATCTGCTGGCAATCACTCCCGCCGTTGATCCACAAGGCTCTGAAACCAAACGGAATCAGTATCACCAATCTGCTTCCCTCTGGCGACCTTACGTGGAAAGCGTTGATTACAAAGATTACTGCCGGGCACGAGCGCGTTCTGATTGTGCATCTGGACGATTTTGAAAACCGCATCATCATCGCCGCGAGACAATTGCCAGAGGCAGGCACCCTGTCGCACCGATTGCGCGAGCAGCTCACGGCTATCGGATCCCATCAGTCGAACCGCTTTTTTGTCCGGACGTTCAGGTGATCCGCAGTCCACAGTTCACTCCCCCTCCCGCTGTTCTTCAAACTGGCTTCAAAAAGTATTTTCCCTAATCTCCTAAGAAAGTCCGGTCGATCGTGTCTGAATTAGCAGCAAGCTGACAGGTATCCGCCACAAACCCGGAGTTTATCGTGGCTAACCCGGTCTAAACAACGGTTGAAATGAAGCACTCACGACGAATCGACGGACAGAACAAGGCGTTCTCGCCCGATTGACTCCAATGAACCATTTTTGAATGCCCGTGGTGGAACCAGAGCAAGCTGACTCCAATCGACTCGAGCCCGAGTCGTTGGAAGAGATATTCAAGGCTCTTGAAGAGCCCCTGCTGCGCTACGCCCTGCGCCTGGTGCGGCAGAACGAAACCGCGCAGGACATCTTTCAGGAAGCATTTTTGAAACTGCACCGCCTATTTGATTCAGTCCGCCAGCCCCGGCCCTGGCTTTACCGAACGGTGCATAACCTGGCAATGAACCACCTCCGCGCTGCAAAAAAAGTTGTCTCACTCCACACGAGTGATTCCGAGACTGGCGAAAGCAGGGACGTTGAACTGGTGGACAACGAGGTTTTGCCCGACCAGCACATCGAGCGAATGGAAGCCATCGGCCAGGCCCGCCTCTGCCTCAATTCCCTTGATGACCGGAAGCGGGAGCTGATCCGCCTGAAATTTGAAGAGGATCTTTCCTACCAGCAAATGAGCGAACGGATGGGCATCAGTTCAGGCAACGTCGGCTACCTGCTGCATCACACTCTCAAACAACTGGCGGCCGAACTCGAAAGCGCAGGCGTCAACCGATGAAAATGACGACTTGGCGGCAGGAATTTCGTAGCGCGGGCGTCTCGCCTGCATGGCGGCATCGCCTGCCAACCGACGCGAACGGTTCACCCACGCTAAACGCCCGAAACTCCTTGGCTTCCGATCCGGCTACGGGCTGTTTGGACGCGACGATTGCCAGTCCACGCGCCAACACAGGTTGGAAGCCTGCGCCACGATGCCGTATTCGCTGCCAATTCCGAAATTCCAACGCGACGGACATCCCCGTAAGGCAAACATGAGTGCGCCGTCCGAAAATCAAACTCCCCGAGAGCAGCTCGAGCAACGCATTGTCGCGTTGCTCATGGGTGAACTTGCGCCCGTTGAAGTGGCCGAGGTGGAGCAACTGATCGCCGACGACGTTGAACTGAAAGCCTTCTACCGCGAGATGGAGCGCACCATCGCTCTCGTTCGCGATGCCACGCAAAGCACGGTGGTTGAAGCCAATGTCGGTGAGGAACACCTCAAACTATCCAAAGAGCGCCGGGAAGCGCTCCTGGCAAAATTCAGGGAATCCCGTTCGGAAAAGAAAGAGGCGATTCCGTTTCCCGTTCAGCAACGCCGACCGTATTGGATGATTCCCATGGCCATCGCCGCCAGCCTGATGCTGGCGCTCTGGTTGCAGTTTCCGCCTTCCCGCAAGTTGGGCGAGAAAGCCTACCGCGGATTCATGTTTAACATCGCCATGCATGATCGACTTGGTGACGCCGGCAGTGCCCCATCGGCGACTATCGAGGCGGAACGCGATTTGGACTCCGGACTCACCGAGGGAGAAAGCCGCCTGCCGAGTGTTCGCTTCGCGATTACCCGGAAAGATCAACCTGTTGCCGCGGTTTCACGAAGCTTGGCCGAGTCAACAGAACCATTGTCACAGCGTGATGCTCGAAAAGAAGTGGATTACTTCAGTGACAATATTTCCGCGCGAAGCACCAAGCGCCCCACTGAAAGTCCCCAACCCGCCACGGATTCCGTCAATCTCTGGGCGGAAGTTCCGTTGCACGTTCCCGGAACGGACTTGAACGGCCGGGCCAAACGTGATGTCGCCCCGACAGCCACAACGGGCGGCACTTACGCCTTCTTCGACCAATCCGGGATCGGCCCCCGTCCATCCACCGCACCCGCCGCCACGCCCGGAGACAAATCCGACGGGTATCGAGGCCGGGATTTCTCCACTTTTGCTCGCCCGTCCCGGCACGAGAGCAAACCCGAATTTGCCGGTGCCGAATTGTTTGGCACGAAGCCGGCGGAGAACGACGCCCTTGTCTCGTCATTGACGCGCGCTGGTGGTAATCGAGCGAAATCAGCCGGTGACGTGCTGTCGTATGGTGTGGGAGGCGGCGGAGCCGGTAGCGCGCCGCAATCCGGTTCCGGGCGCGGGTCGATTGCATCGTTGGAGAAACTCCCGGCAACCGGGACGCTGTTCCGCTCATTTGCCGGCATCAGTGGCAACGATGCCGCGCCTCCGACGGGCCCGGCCTCGTCTCGTGGAAGTGTCGCGGCTGGATTCGACAAAGCGCAGTTGGCCAGCATCGTTCCCGATATCAGCGCCCCCGCTATTGACGCTGAATTGCAAAGCGCACAGCGATTCTCCGGGACTGCCGGAACGACCGCCCCGAACCAGACGCACTGGGCATTTGATTCGGGAGCACGATCTCGGGAGTTGGCGGCGGCGGCGACTCCGATGATTCCACCGGTCGATGAGTTTCAACGATTGCCCGCGCTCATCAACGGTGGTGCCGGGATGAAGGGCGAATCGAATCGCTACTATCGACAGAACTATTCCGTGGATAAAGATTTCGCCGGCGAGGATCGGGAAAAAGGCGCCCAATCCCCTGCCGGAACACGAACAATCGTGATTTCCGATGGCGTTTCAGAGCCATCAGCCAAACTACCCGCTCCGCAGGTACCGAAATTTGAAGCGGGTGGTTATTTGGCTCAACCGACAACCTGGGGCGCGAATAAATCCGAAATTTCGCAACCCATGCCCCAGCAGGGTCAGTCGGGAGGTCAGCAACCATCCACCTACTCCGAATTTTCCACGCTGACCGATTCAAGAGCGAAACCATCCCAACCGAACACCCAGTGGTTTGGCAAATCTGAAGGGCAATCGCGCATGGACCCGACTGCGAATGATGCGAAGGGACTGGGCCGTAGATTTGGCATCCAAAAGATGGATCAGGAAGTAGATGCCCTGGGTTTTTCAGCCGGTCAGAATCGTCAGGGCAACGAATCCGGTCGCGCCATTGTCTTGACCGATGAATTGGACGTCGGTGAACCCACAAGGCGCGGTCAAACCTCATCGGGCGTCAACAGGGGACTGGCAAAGAAGCGCGCGGATGTCGAGTTGCTGGTGAAACTTGCCGAGGTGGATAACACCGTTGTCGTCCCTCAATTTCGAATGATGGAAGCCAAAGAGGAGGCGCTCGGGGAGCAGTTGCGAAAATCAATTGGCAACCCGATCGCAAAACCGGAAACGAACCTGCGATTGCTGAACGAGTTGTCGGAGCAGACGGCATCGAATCCGAGTGCGGGCATTCGTACCGCGAATTCTGAATCCGCCAAACAATCCGCACCTCCGGTCACCTTGAACATGCCGGCAACGGCTGCCACCCCCAAATTTCTTGATGGGCAGGAAACCGCTCGTGCCAACGATCAACGCTGGCGCATTTCGCGAGACAAGATGTTCGGCGATCAGCGGGCGGGCGAATCCGCGCCGAGGGCGACGGAACAAGCGCGCGCAGTCCAGTCTGCCGATGAAATGCTGAGATCCGCCGAAACTCCGGCGTTTGCCAATGCTCTGGGCGCCACGCCTGCGCGCGAATTCGGTTGGGCGGATAAGCGTCCGGTGCCAGCAGGCGAGCCGGCACCCGCTGACAACTATTTCCTCTCTCCCAATCTGCCGACAGCCAAACAAAAGCGCTCGGAGGATTACATTCTCGACGCGATTACACCGTTGGGCGAAGAACGCAGTCGAGTACGTCGCAGTGACCGGGTCGAACACGGTGTAAATCTTTTTGAAGATTTTGACGACGATGGCGCCGTATCGATCAATGCCTCATCGCCGGCGAAGGATAAGTCACGAGCCGTCCACTCGGTCGGAGTAGTCGGTTTGGCCGAGGGACTGGAGCTGAAGCGCAAAAGCGTTCCCGGCAAAGTTGAAGAACTGCAGCGACAACCTGCCACTCCTGCCCTCCCGGTGCGCCTATCGGTCCTTTCAGGCCGGGCAGCGCCCCAAAAAGCGGCGGCCGCAAAGGCATCTCAGGACCTGCGATTGAAAGGCAAGCTTGCGCAGTTGGGAAACACAGCGCCGGAAGAAGAAATGGAATTGCCCAAGCAGAGCGCCAAACCGGCTTCCGGATCGCAACGCGCGAAAAAAATGGCTCCGCCCATCGCCAATCCCGCACCGAAGTCTGGTGAGAAGAAAGTCCAGAAGCCTGCTGCAAAGCCGGCACCGAAACCTGAGCCGACCTCGGTGCTGACGCCCAAGCCGGAGGTGCAG
>CALBIE010000122.1 GCA_937893495.1 uncultured Verrucomicrobiales bacterium
TGATTCCCTTCAATTCATACTCGACCGGCTCTTCAATGGTGATGATGCGTTTATGCACCGAGTTGATAGTACTGAGGAACGCGTAGAGCGAAGTCGATTTACCCGAACCGGTTGGACCGGTTACCAGTAGAATTCCGTGTGGTTTGACAATCAACTCGCGCAACGCCTTCTCGTCCTTCGGTGCGTAACCCAGCTTTTCCAACCCCAGAAAGATTTTACCGCGAGTCAGCAGCCGCAACGACACGCTTTCGCCATAAACCGTCGGTACGGTGGAGACGCGGATGTCGATTTCCTCGCCCTTGATGCGGACGTTGATCCGGCCATCCTGTGGCAACCGTTTCTCGGCGATGTTCATCCCGCTCATCACCTTGATGCGCGAGATGATGGCCGCCTGATATCGTTTCAACTGCGGGGGAAGCGGAATCTGGTGCAGGATACCGTCGATGCGGTTGCGGATGCGCAATTCGTCCTCGGCCGGTTCAAAGTGAATGTCCGTGGCCCGCGAGCGAAACGCTTCCCAGACGATCTGGTTGACGAACTTGATGACGCTGGCCTCCTGATCGTCCTCGGTGATTTCCTTGTCGTCGGGCAATTCCAGTTCCAGCGGCTCGTCCTGCGAAAGTTCATCGAGCGTGGCGGCCCCGACGCCGTAATATTTCTTCAGCGCCTTGTCGATTTCCATGCGCGGCGCCAGCGCAAATTGCACCGGGCAACGAGCATCAAACTGCACGGCATTGAGCAAGTCTTTGTTGAACGGGTCGCTGATGGCCACCTGCAGCACACCGTCGTCCATGCTCACCGGCATCACGTTGTACTGAAACGCAACCTTGGTCGAAACCCGGGTGCGCGCCTCCGGCGGAATCTCCAACCTGGGCAGGTCGATGTATTTCCAGTCCAGTTTCGCCGCCAGTTTCTGGAGAAATAACTCGAAGGTCACCCCGCCTTCCCGGCTGAAAAATTCAAGCAGGCTTTCTTCTGAACCGTTTTCGACCGAAAGCCGCCAATCCTTCGTCCACTGTTCGAACTGGACCGGCGTCGCCAGTCCGGCGGTGTCAAAAACTCGTTTGATAGAGACAAAAGCCATTGAGCAATAACGCTTTAAACCCGTTTTATTAAGGAAAGTTGCGCCTCGGGTCAAAGTAATTGCCCGCCCGACGGTGGCCCGACATGAAATCAGGGAAAGATTACCGCCGCGAAACGGAGGTGAACAAATCTACCGGACCGGCAATCAGGAGTTTCTGACTACACTCACCCGCCGTTGCACTCGCCGCCTGTTCCGGTTCAATCCCGCCGCCCAACCAGATTTTCACGCTCCACCCAGGCTCCGAACCATTCCGTAAAACGTTTCTGAGCCTCATCATTCACATGCGTCAGATCTTCGTAGTCCTCTGTTGTTTGCTCGGGCATCTTTTCGCGTTGGATCAGCGTCACGTTCGCAAATCTGGCGTCCAGTTCTTCCAGAAATGAGCCCACTTCCGCCCGGAGGCGGCCATCCAGTTGTCTTTCCAACAGGGGATTCAACTGTCCAAACAACAAAATCAATTTCGTTCCGCGGCGCTGGCAATCGCCCGCCAGTTCCACCAGCGCGGACCGATGCAAATCCGTGTAGGCGTCGCGCCGGAACCGGTCTTTGACCAAAGCGGCGCGCCGATTCAAATCGGACGCCATGGCGGTATCGTGATCCGCCTGATTCATCCCTGCCATCGCCTTCCCCAGAAACCTGCTCGCCAGCGCATCACGAATGCGAAACAGCGGAATCGCACTGCCAATCAATCCGTTATACATCTTGCGCGTCATCGGAACCCGGCCGGTGCCCAATCTTCGCCAGACGTTGGCCGCACCGGCATCAAAGAAATAAATCGGCGCCAGGCCGCTGCTGTCCATGAAATCCCCTTCATTCAGGTAATACGCCACCAATGCCGGCCGATTTTCCGGAAGCCGCTCCCAAATCGACCATACATCGAACACTTTGTTGCCGGGAAAACCCAATTCGGTCGTCCACAACCGGTTTCCAAACTGTCGATTCAACAGTGCTTCCTTGAACTGCCGATTGGCCTGGCTCGATCCCATGATGATCATTTTGGATTCAGCCTTATTTTCCTTGAACAGCAACCGTTTGATTTCAAACCCAACCAGATTCGGAGTCCCTTCGCCCTGCCAGAAAAGCAGCCAGAACAAGACGCAATTCCCGGCCATGGCGAGCCAGAGATTCAGCACCACGAAAATCATCATCGCCCGGGGATAAACGCGCGGAATCACCGTCTGTGTATCGATTTTACGAAACGCAATGAATACGGCGGTTGCCCCCACCCAGGCACCGGTCAGCAGAAACAGGGCTTCCCGCATTCTGCCCCGGACAAAAACCTGCGGGTCAGCAAACTTGCCGTCGGCCAGTCCGTTCAATTGACGTTCCAACAGGCCGGCCACCCACCCCGCGATCGACTGACCGCCAATCCCATAAACGAGCCATGCCAATATCAGCAACCCGGGAATCCAAAATCGTGCCTTGAGTTTGCCGTTCATCAGAATTGAAAGTAGATAAATTGCGAACCCTCGAACACACCCAGCGTCGTGATGGCCACGAGCGCGCTCGTGACGGCCGCGGTTTGTTTCACGGTGGACCATTCGTGGAAGCGGTCCATCTCGTCCGACTTCCACTGCAATCCAAGACAGGCGACGCCGAGCAGAAGCACCGGCCACCAAAGCGGACTCAGCGACCGTACGTCGGCAACATTGGCGATGAAGGACCCAAGCGCAGCCGCCTGGTCGGTTGACAAACTTCCGCAGCGAAAAATCAACCAGCCGAAACAGGTCAAATGAAAGAACCCGATCACCCTGATCCAATGCCCCCACCCGACGAATACACGGGCCGACCCGGTGAACCGATGGAGAACCAGGAGAACGCCATGGTACACACCCCAAAGCAGATAGGCGAAACCCGCACCGTGCCATAGCCCCGCCAGCGCCATGGTCAAAAGCAGGTTTTTCACCGTCCGGGTCGGTCCGCCCCGATTGCCTCCCAGCGGAATGTACAGATAGTCGCGAATCCAGGTGGACAAACTGATGTGCCAATGCCGCCAGAAATCAGAAGGATTGGAGGTCAGATAGGGCGCTCGAAAGTTCACCAGGATATCAAAGCCCATGATCTTGCAAATACCCCGGGCAATATCCGAATAGCCGGAAAAGTCACCGTAGATTTGAAACGCGAAGGCATAGACAAACATCAGCGAGTTGATTCCGTGCGGCGCAAAATCGCCCCCGGCGAAACCCTGGTTCACGATTGCCGCCATGTGATCCGCGATGACGGTTTTCTTCACAAATCCCAGCAGGATCAACCAGATGCCGGAGGAGACCTGAGCGGCCGTAATCGTGCGCCGGCGCTGAATCTGGGGCAACAGATGCTCCGCTCGTTCAATCGGACCGGCAACGAGTTGCGGGAAGAACGACACGTAAAGCAGGTAGTCCGGAAGGCTCTTTACCGGTTCCAGTCGCCTCCGGTAAACGTCGATGACGTAGCCCATTGATTGAAAGGTGTAGAATGAAATTCCCACCGGAAGAAGGATTCGCAGGATTACCGGATCAGCGCCAAATCCGACGGTGTTGAGCAGGGCTACCATCGAATCGGTGAAGAAATTGAAATACTTGAAAAAACCCAGCACGCCGAGATTGGTCACCACGCTGAAAGCAACCCACCGCCGGCGAATTCCCTCGCCATCCGCAGCTCGAAGCCGTTTGCTCACATAAAAATCAACTGCGGAGGTGAAGAGCAGAAGTCCAACGAAACGCCAGTCCCACCAGCCGTAGAAAAAATAGCTGGCGAGCAGCAGGAAGCGATTCTGGGACCGATGACCAAGACGATAGTAGAGCGCCAGAACGAACGCGAAGAAGACAATAAACGCAAGCGAGTTGAAAATCATGTCGCCAATAACTCAATGCCAACCGGATGCCTTCTCGCCCTCGTCGCGTTTTCGCCGGCTGTCATCGAGTCTATGGCAACCCTCGCTACCTGTCCATTCCGGAACGATGCGGAAGGAGCGCGGAATTCATTCCGCAGAATCGTCGATTTACCGATTGGTTCGCGGATTTGAATCGGCTGTTCTGACACACCTGATCGTGCCGGGTTCCCGCGCTTGGGGATGACGCGCAATCGACGGCTGCGAACGGACGCTTCTGCGGCATAAATGCCGCGCTCCTCCCGGAAAACCCGGTCGCATCAAAAAGCTTCAGGGATGACTCTGTAATCCTTTGTAAACTCAGCGTCCTTAGTGTTCGCACGCTTCCGTCATCACTGAGAACACTGGGATTACAGAGGATTCCAATCGCTCTTTCCGGTCCGGCTTCGTTCCCTTTTTGCCTTCGTGGTTATTCACGTCCCTCCCCGCAATCGGCGACCTCAGCGTTTTCCTATTTGCGTTTGGTCACCTCTTTGAGGGCCTGGCCGGCAAACATTTTGACCAGTGGATCCGAATCCTTCTCCGCTTTTTCGAGTGCCGCCACGCTTTTGGCCGTGCCGATTTGTTTGAGAATCTGAGCCGCTTCCCGACGCTGATCGATGACCGTAGACTTTAATAATGTCAAAACCGCGGATTCAGCAATGGGTCCAATGGCCTTCAACGCAATCGCAGCCTGTTGTTTGTCCTTCCCGCTCTTGACCATTCCCACGAGCGGCTCAACTGCCCGAGCGTCCTGAATTCTTCCGAGCGCCGAAATCGCATCCCATCGAACCGGAAAATGATCGTCTTCCAACGCTTTCAATAAGGCACCCACCGAGCCCTTGTCCGCCCAGGTCGCCAGCGCCTTAGCGATGTTCTGGCGATAATACTTGTCCTTGTCTTGAAGTTCCGCGACCAGCAGTTCGCTTACTTCACGTTGCCGAAGGGTCGGCTTGCTGATGGCCAGCTTTCCGGCCGCCATCCGTTTCTTGTGTTTGTCCTCGGATTGAAGGTCCTTCACCAGTTTATCCAGTTCGGCTTTCTCCAACCCTTTACCCGTGTAGCCCGGAACGGGCTGCGTGACAGGCGGCGGCTTCAGCGCTTCTGCCAGCGCCTTACCCGTCAGCATTTTGACCTCGACGGTCACGGGTATGCGCACGGTGACGTTCTCGGAATTCTCCGTCAGTTTGCCCGCAAACTTCAGGGATGTCGGCACGCCCGCCTTGTGGTCGAATTGAATCTCGCCCTCACCGACCAACATCACGCGCGGATTGCCGCCAGAAGTCAGACGGGTTTTCAACTCATACGTACGGCGAATCGTCGTCACGTCGCCTTCCTTCTTCGTAATCTCGTAGGTCGTCTTTTCCGTCGCGGCGAGTTTGACGTCTTTGATGCGATAAACCCGCGAAGCCGGCGACAGGAACTGCTTCTCTTCAAGTATGACGTTGCACCGGTTCTCCGAGTCCCATTTCTTCTGATCCCCTTCGGGCAAAGGAATCACGACGAGATGCGACAAATCGCCAAGCACTCGCGGCAGGGAATCACTACCCGATTCCTCGAGCAGGTATCCAAACTTATCGATTCGAATGCGGTGCGGTTGGGAAAAGGGACCGCGGGAGCCCCAGCCGAATTCGGCCAGACGGAAGGCACCGGCATGAAACGCGCGCGAGTAGCTCGTGCTTGGCATCCGGACGTAACCACCATTCTTCGACTGGCGCGAACTGCGCAGATTGCTTTTCAGCTCGAGGTCAATGCCATCGGCAGTGGCTTTCTTCACGACGTATGTCGCCGTGCCGGAAACCGTCTCATTCCATTTCGGTTCCTCCGCCTTGACGGAGACGGAATAGACGTAATTGCTCCCCGACTTCATTTGATAAGTCAGGCCGGGCGCGGCGTTGGCCGCAATGCTCAATCCGGAGAGTGAACAAAAAATGACTGAAAGTGAAAGTTTGGTTCTCATGTCAGCGCCTTGTTAGAAAACTCCGTCAGACTTGGCAAGCAGGGAAACACAGTGAATGAGTAGCAGTGCGCGGATGGACCCGGACGAGCGACCGGCGATTTCCACACCAGTCAAATCAACAACCAATCACTTTCCGCCGGCGAATATTTCCTTTCGCTCTCCGGCGGACGATCACTTACATTCAGGCAATGAAATCGACGTCTCGCGAATTCGTCTGGCTGATCGCAGCCGGCCTGCTGATTTTCGGATATCCTGCCCGTTTGGGCGCGGCAGTGGTTCAGACGATCGATGATAAAATGTATCATCTCGGCACGGACGGTTTCCCCGAATGGGAGGAACTGGCCGGCACCAAACCGCATGGCCGAGAATTAACGCTCAAGTTTCAATCGAAGCCCAATGTCGGCGAATCGACGCTCCTGTTGACTCAAAAGGGCGTCAAGCAAGGATGGCAGGTGAACCTCAATCGCAAGCGCATTGGCAGTCTCCTCCGCATCGAGTCACCGTTGGAACACGCGATTTCGATTCCGAAAGGTGCCCTTCGCGAAGGGGAAAACGAGCTTGCGATTCGGGCGCCAAAGACAGTGGATGACATTGAGGTCGGTAAATTCGCCATTATCAATCAGTCGCTCGCTAAAGCCCTCAATGAAAGTTTCATCGAAGTCGATGTCACCGACTCCGGCACGGGAAAAGGATTACCCTGCCGCATCATCGTCGCCGACGAAACCGGAGTACTCGCCAATCTGCACGTCGCCAATGCGACCGGCACCAACATCACTCACGCTGCGCGTTCCGGAACGGTGTACACCCGTGATGGTAAAGCAAAGATCGGACTGCGCCCGCGAACATACATGGTGTACGCGTCGCGCGGATTCGAATACAGCATCGCTTCAAAGAAAATCGTTCTCGGAGCCGGCCAGACTGACGTCGTGAAGCTGCAAATTGCACGCGAAGTGCAGACTCCTGGTTGGGTGTCAATGGACAGCCACATTCACACCCTCACCCACAGCGGGCACGGTGATTCAAGTGTTCAGGAACGCATGTTGACGATTGCCGGCGAAGGCATCGAGGTGGCCATCGCGACCGATCACAATCATCACACCGATTATTCGGCGACGGCGAAGCAACTTCAGGTGGCCAATCACTTCACGTCGGTGATTGGCAACGAAGTCACCACCAAAGTCGGTCACTTCAACGCGTTTCCAATCGCCGCCAACGCGAAGATTTCGGACTACAAACTCACCAATTGGCCATCGCTGCTGAAGTCCATGCGCGACACACCGGGCGTACAAGTCATTCAACTCAACCACCCTCACAATCTCCACAGTGGATTCTCGCCATTCGCCGCGGAGAATTTCAATCCAGTCACGGGCGAGAACCGGCACGGGGTAAACTACACATTCGACGCCATCGAGGTCATCACGTCAGCGGCCATGCAATCGGATATCATGCTGCTTTTCCACGACTGGTTCGCATTGCTGAACAGTGGTTTACGAGTCACCGGTCTTGGATCCAGCGACACCCATGACGTGAGCCGCTATCTGGTCGGGCAGGCGCGCACTTACGTCGAAGCTGACGATAGCGATCCGGCGGCTATCGATGTCAACGAGGCCTGCAAAAGCATCGCGAAAGGTCGTGCGCTCATCAGTTTCGGACTGCTTACCCGCATCAAGATCAATCGCCAGTTCCAATCGGGCGATCTCGCCCTGCATGGCAATCGACCAATGAACGTCAATGTGAAGGTTCTCGGCCCCTCGTGGGTGAGCGCGGACAAAGTCGAGTTGTTCGCCAACGGATGGAAAATCGCCGAGCGTGCCATTTCACCACGCGCCTCGGTCACGAAGGCCGATCTCAATTTCGCCGTCGGCCCATTTTCTCACGATGTTCACCTGATTGCCATCGCCTCTGGACCCGGCCCCAGTGAGCCTTACTGGGAAACCCCGCGCCCATATCAACCTAAATCGAAGCAATTTACGCCACGCATAGTTGGTGCCACGAATCCCGTATGGATCGATGCCGATGAAGATGGCCGTTACACTTCGCCACGCGAATATGCGGAAATACTTTTCAAGAAGACTGGACCCATTCCGACTCGCCTGATGGGCGCGTTAGCCACCTACGACTCCGCCGTGGCCGCCCATGGAGCAAAATTGTTGCACCGCGCCGGTGTCACCATGGAGTCCACAGCCGTCCTGCGCGCCTTCCCCCACGCAAGCAAATCAGTGCAGCGCGGCTTCGTGGCCTATCGCGCGAGTCTTAGCGGGAAATAGCTCCGACAGGATTCAAGGCCGCCGGTTTACGGGCCGGATTTGGTACTATGAAAATTCTGATTTCAGGCACCTCTGGCCTCGTTGGCACTGCACTGGTCAAGTCGCTCCGCTCGGCCGGCGATGAGGTGGTCTGCCTGGTTCGCAAAGAAACCAGCGGCAGCGACTGCCTCGTTTGGAATCCGAGTTCCGGTCGTATCAATCCAACGGACTGTGAAGGTTTTGACGTCATCATCCATCTCGGAGGCGAAAATATTGCCAACGGCCGCTGGACCGCAAAGCGAAAGCAACAGATTCGGGACAGCCGCGTTGTGAGCACGCAATTACTGGCCGACACAATCCGGCAATTGAAGAAACCTCCCGGCGTATTTGCGTGTGCCTCAGCCGTTGGCCTCTACGGGAATCGTGGCAATGAGCTGCTGACAGAAATCAGCCACGCTGGAACAGGATTTCTCGCCGAAGTCGTTCGCGATTGGGAAGCCGCGGCAAATGCATCATCATCCGTCACCCGGGTCATCGACCTCCGATTCGGCGTGATTCTCACTCCCACTGGCGGCGCCCTCGCGAAAATGCTCCCGGCATTTCGCTTCGGTCTCGGCGGCAAAGTCGGCGACGGGAAACAGTATTGGAGTTGGATTTCACTTCCGGACGTCGTGTCTGCCATCGAGTTCACCGTTCGAACCAAATCGCTTGTCGGTCCGGTGAACATTGTTTCCCCGCAACCGCTGACCAATCTGGAATTCACGAACGCGCTGGGCCACGTCCTGAACCGTCCAACGATAATTCCCCTGCCCGCCTTCGCGGCGAGGTTGTTGCTCGGCGAAATGGCCGATGCCGCCCTGCTCGCCAGCACCCGCGTCGAGCCCGTGAAATTGAAGGCGGCCGGATACCAGTTTCGTCACCCGGAACTTGCGAAAGCCCTGCGCGAACTGCTTTGACCGAACCGGTCGTTCCCGTTCTCGCTTTCAAACATTATGAGATTCCAAGCACTGATCTTCACTTCACCCAAATTTTCGAAATCGGGGAGCACACCCGCCTCGGGTGTGGCTGGGCGCGCCTCGCGGCCAGCGTCTTGCGCGCGGGACCTTTCGGAGCTCCGGTATAATCGGTGCCCAATCAGGTTACCCCTGTTGCAGCGACTCTGGAGAGTCGCGCGCCGGAACGCGGGTCTCCAGACCGCAGCGGTGTTCAACGCTCGGTCAGTATTTCGCGCGCGAGCCGACACGAACACTCCGCACGTTTCGGTACGGCCGGATTTTCCGCGAGGGCGCGGAAAACAGCGCCCGAGGCGG
>CALBIE010000123.1 GCA_937893495.1 uncultured Verrucomicrobiales bacterium
GCCCGCGCAGGCCCTCGCGCTCGGCCAGGCTGGCCATGACCTGGAGCGAGTCGCCGAGGATCATGCGATTGGACCAGTTCTGGTCGTGGGCGTAGAACTCAGTCTTGTCCGCGCCCTTGGGGATGCCGTTGAAGTCGGCGAAGAGGTCAAGCTGGTTGGCGGTGCTTTGTTCGTCGTTCTTCGTTTGCTGCAACAGGTCGTCGATGAGCACCTTCGGGTGGACCTTTTCCTGGATGTAGAGCGGCGGGGCGTGGACGACGAGGTCGCTCCAGTCCTGCTCATCTTTCCCCCGCCAGACGAGCTGGGGATCGAGGTCGGTGTTGCGGGGGTATTTCAGCGTGCGCGGACTGGCATCGTCCGACTTGAGCACGGATTGGTGCTCGGCGGTGGGGATGTTCTTCCGCCTGGCCTCATCGTGCTTGAGCGATTCGACGGATTTGGGCGCTTTTGGTTTCTTGGCCATGATTAACCCGCCGGCGGCGGCGATTGTGGTGGAACGTTTTGCGGCGCGACATGAGTGGCCGCGTCGTCTGGATCTTCGGCACCCGATGCCGGAGCGCCGGGTTGTTTGAACGCGGAAACAACTCCATCCACATGCTCGTGGAGATCGTCTTTTACCTGTTGCCAGAGGGGATCAAGAAGGAACTCAACTCCTTCCCGGCGGGCCAGCTTTGCTGCCGGGACGAAATCACTGTCACCAGTGACAAGGATGATCGTATCCACCTGCTTTTTCAGCGTGAGCGTTGAAATATCCAAACCGATGCGCATATCCACTCCCTTTTGGCGCAAGCCAAGGCGAAGGTGGTCGGGCGTGAGGCTGCGCCAGACTTCGGCAATTTTGGCGAGTTGGTCGGCTTGCTCCGTAGTGAGCGCGGCGGGGGGCTGGCCAGTGCGGGCTTGCGCCACGGCGGCGTCAAGGACGGGCAGCCATTCGCGAGTGCGGAGAAGTTTCTTGGTGATTTGAGAATCTTTGATGTGCCATCCGTCTTCCTTAGTGACGTGGCCGAGGCGTAACGCAAACTTCCGTGCCTTGCGCAGCTCGGTGAACAAATCATTGCGGAAGTTGGCTTCCGGCGTCTTGGCAAATTGAATCTGAAGGTTGGAAATGGGGTGGTGCGCGATTTCATCGAACGGATGCGCGTCGTAATAAAAAAGCCGGTAAACGTGATCAAGCCAGCGGCTGTGCTCGATGTTGAACCGCTCGCCGGTCAGGCGTTGAACATGGCGTTTGCAGAGCTTCCGCGCTGAATTGGCGACGGCAGCGGCCGAGTCGCACTGATCCGGGGAAACGAGCTTCGACAATCGTTTGATGAAGAAACCACCGTCAATGAGGATGGCAACACGGCGGATTCTCATAAGGTTGGAAGGAGGGAAAAGAAAAAGCCCCAAGATTTCGGCGCACGCCCAAGATAATCGGGCGGTCCTACTCTCAAGGAGCGGATGCGTGGAATATCGGTCGTCATGGTGTGAAACTCAAGCCGAAATTTCTGCGTTGACGGTTGAGCGAACCATTTTGTTGGCGGCAACAAAATGGTCGAATGATTGTCCCGGAGCAGCGTTTTGCTGAGGTCGGCAAAACGAGGATGAATGGTTCGTCGGAACCATTTTCCTAGCGTCCGGAATATGGTGGCGCATTGGCTTGTCATGTCTGGCGGGTGATGGACGCGAGCATCTGGTTGAAGTGGCTTTCGACTTTGGCGGCGAAGTCGGCTTCGATCTGGTAAACTTCGGTGAACTCGGCGAAGGCCCAGCGACCGTATTGCTGGAGGTTGTTCACGCCGGGCACCCAGTAGGTGTCCATCGTGGACTTCTTTTCCTTCGCATCCTCGCGGCGGTAGCCTTTGATCTCGACGACGAGATGCAGGAGGTCGGGCGTTCCATCCGCGTGCGGCGGGTGCCCGTCATCCACGAGGACGATGAAGTCTGGTAGGTATTTCCGAATCTCGGAGGCGTAGCGATAGGGCACTTCGAGGCCGAGGTTGTGGTTCTTGGTGTAGGCGACGACCTTGGGATGCGATTCGGCAACACGGCAGAACTCGCCTTCCCAATCGCTATCGAGCACGACCCAGTTGACGTGGTTCTTTGGCGGCGGGCCGCCGGTCTCCCAGCGGTCGGTCTTGGACGTGTTGAACCGGACATAAGCAGTGGAGCCGGAGGGATTGTAAGGGTCGAGCAGGGCTTTGATGGGGCGCTTGCCTTCCAGCGCGTTGACGATGCCTTTGGTAATGCGCTCGCAGGCCATGTCCTTCAATTCCTGATACATGAGCTGTGCGGGATAGGTGCCGCCCTTACAGACAAGGCAGGTGTCGAGCCATTGCTTCGTGATGCGCTTGAGTTGGCCAAAGAGATGGAGCTTCGGCTCTTCGCCGGGGTCGCGCCATTTGGTGTAGAGAAGACGCTTGGTGACCTCAAACAGGACGGTGGACTGGCGCATGTCGGCGAGATGCTGCACGTTCATTTCGGCGCTCTCTCCGATGATTCCACTGTTGAGCGCCTGGGTTGGCCCGACGAGGTCGGGGCTGAGTTCGAGAATGGAATCGTCGTTGAAACTGGCGGTGAGGCGTTCTTCGGGCAGTTCGACGCGGTAGCCTTCGACGCGGGGGAATCGGATTTCGAGCTCGTCTCGCTCGGGCCGAATCGCTTTGACCTGAACCGTCACGCGCGGGGGTTGCGGCGGGGCGATGACCGGCTTGGCCGTGAAGTCGAAGGGGATGCCGAAGACGTCGGCGTATTCCACATTGAAGAGACCTTTGTCGGGGCCGTCTTCGTTCAACTCGTACGATTGGCGGCGCAGCGCGCGACCGATGACCTGCTCGCACAGGAGTTGAGTGCCGAAGGCCCGGATACCGAGAACGTGAGTGACGTTGTTGGCGTCCCAGCCTTCCGTGAGCATGGAGACAGAAACGACACAGCGAATGGAACTGCCGAGTTGGTCCGGCTTTCCCACGGTGTTCATGACTTCGCGGAGCAGTTCCTGGTCGGTGATGTTGTCCCCAGCGTGGGAGTCCCCCGTGCGCTTGATAATCTCGCGGCGGAAGCGGTCGATCTCGTCTGCGGCCATACTGCGGAAGTTGTTGTCGAGGGCGTCGCCGGCTTCGAGTTGTTCGCTGTCGATAAGAAGGGTATTGGGGCGCGGGAGCGGATTATCATACTCGTCGAAATTGCGGAACAAGGCGAGGCGCCCGTTCTCCAATGTAGCGGTGCCGTCATCGTTCTTGCGGAGAAAGCCCGAGACATAATCGTAAACAAGCTTCGAAATGGCGGTGTTCTGACAGACGATAATGAAGCAAGGCGGCACACGAATGCCCTTTTTGTCATCCCAAAGCTTGAAGGTTTTCTCGTAGTGGCCGTAGAGAGCTTCGAGTGCGGTTTGTAGAAGGGTGGGAAGTTTGAGCGGGTCAAGGTTGCCGCCTACGGCACGGCCCGATCTTGGCAGCCGCGGGTTGGCAGTTTTTAGGTTCTCCCAGAGGTCGCGATACTTCGGCATTTCTTCGCCAGGGATGTTTTCCGCAACCGGGACACGAGGCAGTTTCACGATTCCGCACTCGATGGCGTCCATGAGGGAGAAGTCACTCATCGTCCACGGGAACAGCGTGCCCTCGATGTAGCCCGAGCCGCTGAGGAAGAAGGGCGTGGCGGAGAGATCGATGACGCGGGAGACGCCGAGCTTGCGGTTCACGGCTTCCAGGCCGGAAATCCAAAGGCGGGCGGCTTCCTTGTTTTTCTCAGCTTCTTTCTTCTCGTCGCCCTTGAGGCCTACATCGTCTTCGTCCGGCTTGGCCTTGGCCCGGTAGCAGTGATGCGCCTCGTCATTGAGCACGAGGACGTTTTTCATGCCCATGAGATCGGGCATGACGCGCTGGATCATCTGGCCTTCGGTCTCGGTGGTTATCAGGTCTTCGCCCGTGCGGCCTTTGAGGAGCTGGCGTCCGCCTTTGGAAATATCGAGGCGCTCGCGCAGTTTGAAGGCGTGGTAATTGGTGATGACGATCTTGGCTTTCTTGAGGTCGTCGAGGAGGTCGGATGGGATCAACTCCCTCTGCGCGTAGTCAAAGTAGCTGTTGGGGTCGTGGGGCTGGAGGACGAGCAGGCGGTCTTTGATCGTGAGACCGGGAGCGACGACGAGAAAACCGCGTGTGAAGTGCTTGCTGCCGGGGCGGCGGACTGCGTTGATGGTCTGCCAGGCGATGAGCATGGCCATAACGGTCGTCTTGCCCGCGCCAGTGGCCAGCTTCAGCGCGAGGCGCATGAGTTCGGGGTTTGCCTCGCGGTTGACGCTGTCGAGAAGCTCCAGGATGCGCTTTCCGGCTTTGGACAGCGGCGCGACTTCGGTGAGCCAGATGGCGGTTTCGGCTGCTTCCACCTGACAGAAGAAGGGACGAATGCTGCCGAATTTGTGATGCCGCCAGTGCTGGAGAAGCCGCTGGGTTTCTGGCGTCACCTGCCACTGGCCGGGAGCGAGATTGCGCCAGGTGTTCACGTAACCCCGAATCTCGTTGATGATCGGATTCGGATCATACTGCTGTTCCTTGGTGGAGATTCCTTTGCCCTCATCGAAAACCATCTCGTCCTGTTCTTTGGAGCCTTTGCGCTTCTTCGGCTTCGGGACCGGCGTGATGCCCTCGGCGAGCCGACGGCGTTCGATCTTTTGCTGGGTCGCTGCCCGGAAGAATCCAACTCCCAATGCCTCAGCGGACACTCGTAGGGCGAGTTCAGGATTGGGTGGTCAAAAAAGGGATTGGACATGGTCAGAGTGGGTTCAGGCCGCAGATGCGTCCGGTTTCATCGGTCTTCTCGACGCCTTGGATGGAGAGTTCGGCGGCCATGAATTGTTTAACTCGCTCATCTGCCATCAACGGACATCAGGCAATAGATTTCTCAATATCTTTCATTTGGGGTTCCTTGACCCGGATGTTAAGCGGCGAGGCTACTAAACGGCAACTGGAGATTTGAGCTAAAACCGGGACAGCCTGGTCCGCATTTGTCCAAGGGCGTCCGATAGGATGCCGGGTATGAAAGCAAAGAAACCCCGGCAAAAGCCTTCGTGGCTCCCGAACAAGTTCCGCTTCTACATCGACTGCTTTCTGGGTGATAGGCACGAGTTACGGTTGGCGGATGGAAAACTGCTCTACTTCTACTCCAGCCATGGCCCGCCACCCGGGCACGGTAAGATCATCGATCCCGCCGAATCCGCTTGGAACCAATTCTGGGCCAATATCGAGGAGGCAAAAGTCTGGGAGTGGGAAAGGAGCTACTTCGAGCCGCTTTTGGACGGCAGCCAATGGGAACTCTCGATCAAACGCGGAATGAAAAACTTCCGTTCCTTTTGGAAGCAACGCCTTCCCCGAAAACGATTCCTTCAACCAATTCCTCGCCGCCCTCAAACGACTGACCGGCATCGAGGGAATCCGGTAATTTGAACGCGAACACCTACCGTCTGAGCGTCCCCGGCATGGCCTCCAGCACGGCCAAATCCCGCTTGCGCCCAATCGCATTGGTCGTTTGCCGAATGCGCGCTTCCGCCTCGTCAAGGTCAACCCAGTCGATGCGTGCCGTCTCCCAATCAAACTTGCCGGTGTTCTCAACCATCCGCATGAGGAAATAGATGGTCTTGCTTGTGCCACCCTGAAATTCCAGGCCATCCACTCCAACGCGTCCTGCGCCGCCACGTAGGAGAATAAGGCGCAATCCCAGTGTTGCCCAAGCCCTTCGGAATAAATTTTATCGCGGCTGATTTCTCCAATAATGCTCCTTCACATTCTTGCTTTGGGGGGCTGCTAGTGCCACAACCCTGTCTGCCGGAACCTCGTATTCCTGATAGCTAGAGCTAATTGTCGCAACAAGTTGTAATTGGTTGAGAGACTGGTGACTTCAATACGGGCAGAAGTTCAAAT
>CALBIE010000124.1 GCA_937893495.1 uncultured Verrucomicrobiales bacterium
CGTAACAATAACATCGGTAGCGGGCAAGCGGCCGTTGTCGTGGGCGGTGAAACCAATACGGCGAGTGGGGCTGCATCATTCGTCGGGGGTGGCATTGCGAACACGAATACGCAGACGGGAGGAACGATTGGCGGCGGCAGTTCCAATCGCGTCAACGGCGCGTATGCCACCGTGCCGGGCGGTGCGCAAAATGAAGCGACAGCGGCATATGCCTTTGCCGCCGGATTCAAAGCCAAGGCCGATCATGCCGGGGCATTCGTCTGGGGCGATGGGACTACCAACGCTGCCGAATCAACCACGGCCAACCAGTTCAAGGTGGTTGCCAGCGGTGGTGTAGTCCTTACCACGAGTGCCGCGTCTTTCGGTGTCAGTATCAATACAGGCGGGGGACAGTTGACCTACAACGGGAACCAGGTCGCGGTCGTCGGTTTGTCTGACCGGACTCTGAAGAAGAACATCGCCAAGGCTGATTCTCGCAGGGTGTTGGAGAAACTCGCGAAACTTCCCATAGCGCAGTGGAACTACAAAAAGGAAGAGGATGGGCATTGGATGCACATCGGGCCGATGGTCCAGGATTTCAATCCCGCGTTTTTCCCCGGTCGAGAGGACAAATACATCACAACGTTGGAAATCGGCGGGGTGGCGCTGGCGGCCATTCAGGGTTTGAACCAGAAGCTCGAAGTAAGGATTGCGGAGAAGAATGAGGAAATCCGCAGTTTGCGGGAATCGGATTTGGCCCAGGAGAAAGAGGTTTCCGAACTCCGCTCGCTCGTGCTACAGTTGCAGCGTCAAATGAACGGTACGGTTATTGGCGGTGCCGGGGGCGAATGAGATGGTAATTGGTGAGAAGTGAGAATGAAGAGCAAAACAGATATCAGAAGGCAGAGAGCAGAAGGCAGTCATCAGTTATCAGGTCGCTGGAATTGCCGGTCTGAGTTCCGTCCTTCAATCCTGGTTCTCGGGCTGCTGGTGTTCACTCTCGATCTCCTTTCATTCGCCGCGAACGCCCAGTTCTCCCTTCAGAATGGCACAATCAACAGCAGTGCTGCCGCGTTACATGGGAAGCAGTTTTCCGTTTCGGGTTCCGCGGGCCAACCGATCACGGGGCTGGCAGGGGGCGGTAATTTTCAAACCACCAGTGGGGTAGAACAGGAAGCTCCACCGTTTATGGTTCCGATTGTGCCGACGATGCTGGTGCAAAATACGCCCCCAATGCGATTGACAGTTGGTTGGGTGCCTCATTCAAGCGATTACGTGCTGGAGTTTACCGATACCCTCAGGTCGCCGGTCTGGTTTTCGTATCCGCAGGTGACCAACAACGAGGCGATCTTTCAGCCTTCAATGGGTAAACTCTTCTTCCGCTTGCGCAAGGTGGTGCCCAATCCGACGCAGTGAAGACGGCCCTTCCGTTCGGCGTGACGCCGAATTTGCTGCGAAAAGGAGGAAGGGTGGATGTGCTCTGGCAGCCCGTTAAAGAAGCAGTGACCGAAGTAAGGAGAATCGGATCGAAATCGTCTATCCCGAGGTATTTGAGCCTCGTCACCTTGGCTGCTACCAAAGGGTAGATTCGTCAGCCGTGTATTTCTTTGGCCAAAGATGTTTTCCGAAATTCTTGCTTTCAACAATCTGCAGATTACCGCTTTGGCGTCTAAGCATACGTGCTTCAGCATCGTAGTTGGAGAGAAGGTTCAGCCCGGCTTCCGGGTCGATTACACTGACGGCCGTTGCCAGGCTGTCTGCGGTAGTGCCGTCTTTCGCCACGACATAGACCAGACGGTGATCGGTGAGGCCGATGCCCGAACGGGGATCAACGATGTGCGAATAACGCGTGCCGTCAATGGTGACAGACTGAAAGCGATCCCCCGAAGTCGCCAGTGCGTTATTACGAAGGAGTATGAAACGCTGCTCGGATGAATCATCGGATTCGAGCGATGGCAATTCGATTCGCCACCCTGCTTTACCCGGCGGCGCACCGGTTGCCACCATGTCACCTCCGCCACTGATTAATGCCCGGCGAATACCGTGTTGTCGCAATACTTCCATGGCTTGATCCATCGCATACCCTTTGGCAATACCGCCGAGATCCAGTCGCATTCCTTCACGCCAGAGGATCACCGTGCGATTGGCTGGTTGAAACTCCAGGTAGTAGTAGCCCGTTCGGGTCATGGCCTCAGTAAGTCGTTCGGGATCGGGCAGGGCGCGTTGTCGTCGGGCGCGCTTCCAGAGTTGAATTACCGGGCCGGCTGTGACATCGAAAGCCCCGCTCGTCTGCTTGGCCAGTTTGTTGGCGCGATTCAAAACAAACCATAACTCGTCACTGACCCGCATTCCGTCGCTGAATCCGGACGTCGATCGCAGACGATTCAATTCGCTCTCGTCCTCATAATCGCTCAAAATGAGATTCAAGGCGCGGATTCGGTCGAACGCCGTCTTGGCCGCAAGGCGAGCCTGTGCCGGATCGGTCGAGTAAAGAATCATGTGAATCGGCATGCCCATTTCGGGACGTTCGAATTCGAAGCGACGCAGGCCGTTTTCAGGAACGGTCCGGCATCCGGTTGCGGTCGCGACCGTGAAAGCACAAACGGCTGGGAATATTCGTCCTTGCAAGTGCGATATCGCAATCGACTCAAGCTGTAGCCGCTGAGGTGAGGAGGCGGATTTCCAGATCCTTCGGAACCACAAGGTCCGCCTCCTTACCTCGGCGGCTACAATTGTTGAATGGATTTTCAATGGTTTGCTGGCAGCCAGCTAACGATGTAGCAGCCGACGTGAGAAGGCTCTTATCTCATATGCTCTTCAGAAGATTAATGAGCTTCCTTACGTCGGCGGCTACAATTTGGGAATGGATATTCAACGGTTTGTAAAAAGGTAGCGCTCGCGTGGTCGCGCGCCATCGGCCATTCGTTGCCTGACTTCATTGGATCAGTCCTATCCGCTCGCCAATCTCAGCCACGTGCGCGGTGCCGGTGGTTCCCAGTTTGTGGATGACGACCGAGGCGGCGGAATTGGCGATTTGAATTGATTCATCGAGCGTGGCTCCACTTGCAATCGCCGTTGCAAGATTGGCCGTGACCGCGTCGCCCGCGCCGACGATGTCAATTGCACCGGTAACAGGCGCGGCCGGGCGATGGCAGGAATTGCCTTCCGCCGAAACGGCGAGAATTCCATTCTCCGCCAGGGTGATGAACACCGGCCAATCAATCTCATGGGCGAGATAAGCTGCTGATTCCAATAATTCATCCCTCGATGTTTTGTCATTCAATCGAAGCAGCTTTCTTGCTTCGGCTTCGTTCATTTTCCGGGCAATGGCGGGATAATTGGTGAAACCATGACGGCTGTCGCCGATGAAAAATGGTCGTCGCTGTCCGAGGGAAAGACCCTGGATGGTTCCGAGCACTCGACGAGTGACGACACCCGTTCCGTGTTCATCAACCTGATCAAGCACGATCACCACATCAACCACGTCCGCGACTGCATGCAAATGTTTGATTAAAACGTTTTCCAGATGCTTCGGTGTAGGGCTCCAGTTCTTGCTGTCGAGGCGATTGAGTTCGACCGGCGCGGCGTGGGATCGGACGATCAGTGGTTTGCAATAGGTGAAAGTTCTTCGCTGAGACGTAGGAATGAAGTGTTTCATCGCGACACCAGGCAGGTCACCAAGCGACTTTTTCAATTCGAACCCCTCGCCGTCGTCGCCACAGAAACCAATGGGAAAGATCTCACAAATCCCGAGCGCTGACAGGTTGTTGACGATGGTTCCCGCGCCGCCCGGTTGCGAGCGGACATGGGTGACGTTGTAAACCGGCAAGCCGGTTTCAATGGAGGTTTCTTCCCGGGCCGGGTCGATTTCGAGATACCGGTCGAGACAGAAATCTCCGACCACCGCGATCTTCAAGCGCGAATAGTGATCAGTGAT
>CALBIE010000125.1 GCA_937893495.1 uncultured Verrucomicrobiales bacterium
TCCGGCTTTGCCCTTAGGCGGCACCATGGCCGCAGCCATGTCACCTAGCGGACTGGTCGTTTTCTGTCCCGCCCGGAAGATGTCAGGGAGGGAAATTGCGTGGAAATACTCCTCTGAACATTTGTTTACACGCCCAAGCGTTTCTGTGTGCCAGCTTCGAATGGTGATACGAGATTTTGGCGAGGATAATATCGCGCAGTAAAAATGGGCTGTATTCGAAACCACAGCCGCGTGCCCATGGACGTTGCGAAAGAAATCCAGAACCTGAAGCGCATCCGGTTCGTTCATCAGGTCCGCAAAATCATTTGGACAAGGTTTGGCGTCTTTCGCAGAAGGAATAGCCCAAAACACGGCCACGAGTTTCTTGCCCAGCGTACAATGGCTGTGCTTGTCCCGAAGCAGCCACTTCAGAGAAGCGGCCGCTCTCTCGGTGGTTGTTAGAGACATGGACAGCGTGTGCTTGCCCAAGCCAAACGACCGAGTGGCCGCCTTGTCGAACGAGGCCAGCGGGCAATACATGCCGCCACCTGGAACATTTGGAATGTGTGGAAAGACTGGTGTCAACCGTTTGCTGCCTTCATCATCACGCAATGAAAAGCCATCCACTCCGGTTGGCAAAACTTTCAAGATTCTATCCCTCTGGTGAGCGTAGGCTGTCGCCCACCATTTCTGAAACTCCAGGTTCTTGAGCAGCACCTGCCCCGCGATTCGGAAAGTGAAACGCGCACCGGCAAGTTGCTTGAGCTGTGCATTTCGTTTTTTACTAGCAGTGTCTTTGGCCTTCTTCTTCTCTTCCGGGGTAGCTGCCTTGGATTCCGCCTTGGTTGCATCTGCTAGTTGGAAAAAGTCGAGTATGGCCGGATTCGAAAGACGGTGCTTGGCGTTGATAAAGCTTTTTATCGCTTGTGAAATCTCGAGGTCAGCTTGGGAGTCGATGAAATTCTTGATTCGACCCAGCCAACCAGCGTGTCGGTAGTATTGGTTTTTACCCTTCCCTGTTCCTGAATCGAAATCGCTTTCTCGGACGGGTGAATCTTCCTCCCAATTGTCACCTGCAGCTTCGTCGTCGCCTTCCGGTGCTTCGGTTTTACCCCCAGCCGGTTGGTTAATGGTTTCAATCTTGGGCGGCTTTCCTTGCTGAGTCTTGATATCCGAGCAGAAGATTTCCCGAATATCTCCGTGGCCTGCCTCGGCTACCGAGACTCCGCCACCGGCCGCAGCCTGAATTTCATCGTGGGTGTCGGCCTTAATCTTCAGCGGAAAATAGGCGGGGCAATCCATCATTTTTCCAAGCTCAGGTTCACCGGTTTTCTCTTTGGTTTTTCCGTGAACAGGCGTGATTCCGAGGATTTCCCCCGCGCTCGTAAGATCAATGAAGAAATGAACTGGCATCGGTTCACACGGGCACGGCGTTTCAACTTCAAGCCGATCCGCGAGGTCGAGAAGTTCCGCGATCATACTCGCAACTCCTTTCTGACATCGATCCAGCCATTCACCGCACGAGCTTGGAAATGGGTGGGTATCGGTCGTTGATCGGGCAGGTCCCAACCACGCGCGGGACGTGACTGGCCTTTGGTATGCCCCCAATAGTCCCACATCTTATCGAAATCAAAGTCGCGGAAGATCATACCGAAGTCTTCGCTCGCGGGTTGATCGGCGATGGTTTCCGGAGGGCTTTGGACCAGTTCCCACTCTGCGACGGAAAATTCACGGCAGCCAAAGAATGGCTGATAGAAGCACTGGCCTCCACAGGCACGGCGGAGAAACATCTGATGGTATTTGTTGCGGGCGAGGAACTCCGCACTTGGGCGCACCTGCCGACCAGCGCGTCGCCGGGTCTCTGGCGGAACTTCAATGACGGCTACGATGTAGTATTCCACCTCCCGCAGAATGAGGCTGTGCCGTTGGGCTCGAATGCGGTCAGCATTGATGTCGTAGCCGGTGGCGTTTTCCGGCGCTTGGTGTTTACTGTAGCCGAGTTCATTGCGGAGGATCGAAAACATGGTGCCTTTGCGGATGACGCCCAGGCGCGTGATGACCCAGCGGAAACCGATCTTGTTGTGCCGCTTGTGCGCTTCGGGCTTCTCCATTGGCTTCATGAGTATGGCTTCGAAGATGCCACGGGCGGCAGACGGCGTGATGATCGGATAACTCACGCGTTCGACATGAAACTCAGGACGAGTAAAGCACGCAAAGGGTCCTTTGACGCGCAGGCAGATTGGATCGGAAGTCATAGGATTTAGTAGCAATAGGCTAGTTTTGATAGGGATTCCGAGGAGACATCGATGCCTGCACCTTGGAGACCATCTGAATAAAGGACGCCCGTTTTTAGAAAACGCAGACCCCGAACCGGATCATCATCCTTAAATACCAACTCCGAATCCGAGGCTTGGAGGAATGCTCGCGTGTCCTTCCCCATAGGAAATGACAAACTGACAATGAAGGGCTGGAGTGCCCTCCATTCGTCGGGGGTGAAAAAGCCCTTGTGCCTTGCTGATTCCCTCAGCGATTTGATGGTGCTTCCATCCGGCAAGTGCATGCCGGAATCCGTGTCCCCACCAGCATCACGCTTAGATTCGATAAGCACTGGCACGGCGTCGGCGTCGATGAAATTGAAAAGGTCGCTGACTTCTTCGAAGTGAAGTTTCTCACGGGCGGACTGGACAGCGCAGCCACCGACATCAGGGACAGTGGTTTGATAGAACAGGCGGAAGTAGGTTTCGAAGGAGGCGGGATCATCAGGCTTGGCCTTTCCCATCCGGCGAAGAAGATCGGCATTCTGCATCGCGGATCCGTAGGTGCCTTGTGGCGCGGCTGCATCGGCTGGTGTGAAGATATTGACCTGGCCGAGAATTGGTTCGCCGGAATCGTCTTTGAGTGCGCCGCTGCGGTTACAGCGGCCAGCGGCTTGAACAATGGAATCATAGGGGCCGAACGCGCGCCAGACAGCTGGGAAATCCACATCCACGCCAGCTTCTACGCATTGAGTCGAAACAAGGAGACACGGTTTCTTCTCATTCAAACGCTTCGTGACTTCAGCGAGAACCTGAAGCCGATGAGCCGGATACATCCAGGTGGAAAGGTGGAAGATGCCGGCGCGCAGCTCATCATCACCCTCGGTTTTCTCCGTAAGCAAATCGAACAGCGCGCGCGCTTGCTTGCGCGTGTTGAGGATGGCCAACGCTTGCTTTCGGGGTGCGGCGAGCATGGCGGAAGCGAGTGCGTCATGATCAAGCGTGGGCGGTGGGCTTTCCTTGGCCAAACCAACATACTCTACACGCTTGAGTCGTTGGAAGTGTTCCATGGCTGCGGCGGGATGGATTATCGGAATGACGTTTTCAAAGCCGAACTCGAAATCCTCTGACTTACCAAGAGAGGGCTGGGTGGCCGTGCAAAGCACAAGCGAGGCGCCGTACCGACGTTCTTTGCTGGTGAGTTCTTTGACCGCGTCGAGGATGGGTTGAAGCAGCAGGGGCGGCAAAGTTTGCACTTCATCGAAGATCAGGACGGATTGGCAGATGTTGTGGAGCTTGCGCGCATCGGCGGGTCGTCTTGAATACAGTGAGTCGAAGAACTGGACGCTGGTGGTGACAATGATTGGAGCGTCCCAGTTCTCTGCCGCAAGCTGGCGGAGTGGGCGTTCTTTATCCCATCCATCGGCGTCGTCTTTCGTTTTGATAACGGGATCGGCTGCTTGCGAATGGTGCTCGAGGATGACGGGGTCAGCGTCAGTGTGGCCGAAGACTGACTTCAGTTCACCGGTCGTTTGCTGGATGATGTTTAGATACGGAATGACCACGATGATCCGGCGGAGGCGGCGGGTGTCATCTGGCCCGAGGTCTTGGTTATGATGGGCGATGTGGTTGAGTGCGAACGCCACGGAGGCGAGCGTCTTGCCGCCTCCGGTGGGGACGGCGAGTGTAAAGACGCCGCGCTCGCCAGATGCCTTCTCCTCACAGCCGGCGAGAACTTCCGCGCGAACATCCATGACAGCATCCGACGCGTTCTTCGAACGTGCGGTGGCAACACGCTCATTGATGGCGGTCTTCAGCATTTCTAACAGCGATTCCGCCGCACCGTTCGCTGACAGGCATTTCGGCCCAAAGCGCCAAGCTTTGCGTTTGAGGACGTTGGCCTGCGATCCCCCGGCTCGGTTGGCTTCTTCGGTATCGAGACGGTCGGCATCCACCAACGCACTGAAAATCATCCGTGTGTAGAAGTCCACGGCGCGCATCTTTGTGTCGCGCTCGCTGGCTGTGGAAAATGGCACCACATCAAGCCAAGCTGGCAAAGTCCTACCATACTCCAAAATTGGCCACGTCTGCTCTACCCAATCACCATCTCCTTTCAGTTTTCGTTCACATTCTCCTGCCGGTATCGCCCATTTTGCGGGAATTTGCTGGAGGCTCGAACGGTTGTGCAAACCGGCGTGGTGTCCGTTAATTGCGAAGGCGACCGGCCAAAGTTGATTCTCCAGAGCCAATGCAGCTCCGTGGTGAGCGTGAGGTTGCTTTTCGGCTTTCTTGCCTGCTATCCGTTCTTGAAAGCTTTTTTCAGCCTTTCCCAAATCATGGAGCAATCCAGCGAGATCTGCATGGCGTCCGCCATCGAAGTGCGCGGCTAGACTTTTAGCTCGTCGTGACACGCCTAAGAGATGTTCGACGAGCGATTGTTCCGGGTGGGCGAGGATTTGAAAGGTTTTCATCTTACCATCATTTCCTGACGTATTTTTGCTATTGAGCCAACTGCACCTGTACAAACAAGGTATTGGAACAACAATTCGGTTTCGGGACGCGCCCATAGCACGGTGGGACCTGAGATTTCCAACTGAATTGGGTATGATTTCATAAAGAAAAGTAATGCTCGTCAGCGTAGCGAGGAATTGCAGGACGAGTTCCGCCGAAACGAAGGATGGGAACCGGCAAGCGGTTGCCAGCGCGATTTGTCGGCATCGCGTTCTCCACTTTCCGTTTCCGCCGTGTGGGCGTAATACGTCATAGACGGCCCGAAGTTTACGACCGGGGGTGAGACATTCGCAGGGTAACCCCTCCACTTATTCCACCCTTCTTCTAATAACTTGGAATAGACGAAGATTAGATGACGCGCTTAGTTTCTGGCAATAGTGATTTTGCCCGACTCGAAGAAATCCCAATGCAGCCCAGGTGTCATGGAGCCAAGTGACCACACGAACAGCGAGAATGTGATGAATACACGGTATCGTACCGATCAAAATCGAATTGAGAATGGGTTGCGCCGTCCATTCCGGGACTGATACTTTCCGCTTATGCACCGATTTACATCTGCCCTTCTGCTTTCGGCCGCCACGACGTTGTGCGCCGACTCGAACTGGACTCAATTTCGCGGCCCAAGAGGCAATGGCATGACGGACAGCACCGGCCTGCCGCTCAAGTGGAGCGAGACCGAAAACGTAAAATGGAAGACGGCTATCCATGGGAAGGCCTGGAGTTCGCCGGTCATTTGGGGAAATCAAATCTGGATGACCACTGCCAGTGAAGATGGCAAGCAGCTTTCCGTCGTGGTCGTG
>CALBIE010000126.1 GCA_937893495.1 uncultured Verrucomicrobiales bacterium
ATCGTTACGGTCGAATTGACACGCATTTTCCTTTGCAGAAGCGGGCGAAGTTGATGGCGTATTGCACGAACAATGCCCCGGACAGACTGTTGAAATCGCCATTGAAAGAGGTGAAAACTTTTGATGGAGTGAAGTTCGTGGCTGAAAACGGATCGTGGTTGATGCTCCGTGGCTCCGGCACGGAACCTATCCTTCGCATCTATGCCGAAGCTGGTTCGGACAAGGACGCGGAAAAGCTGCTGCGCCAGGGAGTCAAGTTGACCAAACAGGTCTGAGGGAATTTCCCGAAGTCATCGTGCCAAATTGGGTTAAGACCATTTTCGGATTGCTTCTTTTGCCGGTGCTTGTCGGAGCTGTGCTGACGCTTCATCGCGTTGTTTTGTTGGCCGGTGACGCCTTCAATGTCTGGGTTCCTTTTGGCGCTGGCATCGTCTGTTGGCTGGTGGTTTTTCTCATGTTACCGAAACAGACCTGGCTGTACGTGATAGGCCATGAGTTAACCCATGTTGTCTGGGGATGGCTCTTTGGTGCGAAGGTAAAGAAATTCAGTGCTTCATCCAAAGGCGGACGGGTAGTCCTTACGCGCAGTAATTTTCTGGTCGTACTCGCGCCCTATTTTTTCCCGCTCTATGCCATTATCGTAGTGAGTTTGTATCTCGTCGGAAACTTCTTCTGGAATTGGTCACACTATGTGGCCCTGTTTCACGTCCTGCTCGGCGCGGCGTACGCGTTTCACGTGACCTGGACGTGGCAGATTATTCGCACGCGGCAGTCGGACATCACCAGCCAGGGCTACTATTTCTCGGCGGTCATTATTATGCTCGGCAATCTCGTGATGCTTTTGTTTGGCATCTCGTTGCTGGCCGGGAAGCCAGGATTGTTACAAACGCTGCTCTTGTGGTGGGCGGAAACGGCCAGCATTTTTCGGGCAGTGCCAGCAATCTGGCGCTAACAGCTCTTTCAAAACGTAGCCGCCGAGGTAACGAAGCGAATGGAAGGTCGCCAGAATGTCAAAAATCCGCCTTCTCACGTCGTCGGCTACGGCGATTGTTCCGTTTCTTGACGAGCTGCTAAGCGGATTCCTTCTTAACTTTGGGCAGCGTATGCGTCGCGTGCCCGAAGAAAACTTCGGCGGCCTCCATCACGGTTTCGGAGAGGGTGGGGTGGGGATGGACGCAAAGCGCGAGGTCTTTGGCGGTCGCACCCATTTCGACGGCCAACACGCCTTCGGCGATCAATTCGCCAGCACCGTGGCCGACCATGCCGACTCCGAGAACCCGTTCCGTTGCCGGATCAATAATAAGTTTGGTGAGTCCGTCCACGCGGTCGATCGCGAGGGCGCGTCCAGATGCTCCCCATTGAAATTTGGCCACCTCCACGGGGATGCCTTTTTCACGGGCCTCGTTTTCCGTCAAGCCACACCATGCGACTTCGGGATCGGTGAAGACGACGGCTGGAATGACCGGTTTGAGGAATGTTGATGCCTCTCCAGTGATGGCTTCCACGGCATGTCGCGCGTCACGAGCCGCCTTGTGAGCCAGCATCACGCCGCCGACAATGTCCCCGATGGCGTAGATTCCGGGATCGGCGGTTTGTTGCTTGTCATCCACCTGGATGAAGCCCTTTTCATCGCACTGTACTTTGGTGTTGCCCAGACCCAGGTCGGCAGCATTGGAAACCCGGCCGACCGACACGAGGACGCGGTCATACAATTCCTCGGTCGTGGCTCCATTGGACTCGATTGAGACTTTGATTTGCTTGCCGCTGGTTGCCATGTTGGTGACCCTGGCTTTAAGGCGAACTTCCTTGAAATTCTTTTTCGCATACAACGCGACCGGGCGCGTGAGGTCCGCGTCGGCACCGGCCAGAATGGAATCAAGGGCTTCGACGACCGTCACCTGGCTGCCGAGCGACGCGTAAACCGTCCCGAGTTCCATGCCGATGTAACCGCCACCAATGACCAGCAGGCTGCCGGGAATATCGGGAATGTCGAGTGCCTCGGTTGACGTCATGATGCGGGGATTGCCCAGATCAAAAAGCTTTGGCAGTGCCGGACGCGAACCGACGGCAACGATGGCGTTTTCAAACTCAATGAATTGCTGACCCTGTTCGGTTTCAACGCGCAGGGTCTTCGAATCCTCGAAATGCCCGCGGGCATGGAGCACCTGCACGTTCCGTTTCTGGGCCAATGAAGCGATACCGCCGCCGAGCTTGGTCAGGATGGCCTCCTTCCATTCGCGCAATCGGTTCAGGTCAATCTGCGGATCGCCGAACGTAATGCCGCGTTTGGCGGATTCCTTTGCCGCAGTCACCTGATGGGTGGCATGCAGCAATGCCTTGGAGGGAATGCAACCTCGATTCAAACAGACTCCGCCGAGGCGCGGATCTTGTTCCAAAAGGATGACCTTCCTCCCCAGGTCAGCCGCGTAAAACGCCGCCGCATAGCCCCCGGGGCCGGCGCCGATCACCACAATGTCAGTATTAATTTTTTCCATAGAGTTCTGCCGTCCATGCCTGCCAATTCAGGCCAAACTTGTATTGCATCAGTTAGATTTGCAGCGCCGATTCGGGGAAGTCCTCGATTGCTTGCACGAGGTCCACGATAAATCGCGCCGCATTGCCGCCATCGATCAAGCGGTGATCATACGACACCGCGAGCGGCAGCATTTGTCGAAGGGCGATTTCATTTCCCTGAGCGACGGGTTTCGCAGTGGCACGGCCAAGACCGAGAATCGCGACTTCCGGTTTGTTGATAATGGGGGTGAAGTGATCGCCCCCAATCCCGCCCTGATTGGACACCGTAAAAGTGCCGCCTTTCATTTCCTCTGGTGCCAGTTTTCTTTCACGTGCTTTGGCGGCCAGTTGCTCAACTTCGATTGCGAGTTGCAGTATGGTTTTGTCGTTCACGTCGCGTATCACCGGGACCAGCAGGCCTGCCTCGGTGTCAACGGCGATGCCGATGTGAATGTAGGCCTTGAGCACGATTTCTCCCCGGGCATCGTCAAGACTGGCGTTGAATGAAGGATGTTTACCGAGCGTGGTTGCCAAGGCCTTGAGCAACAAGGGGGTCAGTGTCAACTTCGCGCCTTTTGCCTCGTACATCGCTGCGTGGGTTTTTCGTAAGTGCAGCAGGTCGGTGACGTCCGCGTCGCCGAACTGGGTGACGTGCGGAATGGTCGTCCAATTCTCGGTCATCCGCCTTGCGATCACTTTGCGCAAGCCGCTGAGAGGCTTCCGGGTGATCTCGCCCCACTGTGAATAATCAATGGATTCGCTTATCGGTGCGGGCTGGAGGGTCGGCGACGGTGCCTGATTGCGCTGGGCAACATCCTGAAGACGACGAAGATAGGTTCGCAAATCGGCCATCTCGATCCGACCGCCCCGACCCGTGGCGGGAACATGGGTCAGATCCAAACCAAGTTCACCGGCCAACCGACGTATGGACGGCGAAGCGGTGGGGGAGGGATTGACCGACTGTCCCGCTGAAAGCACGGAGGTGGGGCCGACTTTCGTATCGCTCGAATGGCTTGCTGGCGGGCGGGCGACCGGTGTTGTTTGTTCGGGCGTTCGAGCGATTGGCGTAGCTGAAGCAGCTTCCTCGGCCCCGCTCACCAGAGTGAGGATCAATTGGCCGACGCTGACGTTGTCGCCGACTTTGACTCGAATCGACTTAACCACCCCGGCCGCAGTCGATGGAATGGCAGCGACAGCCTTTTCGTTTTCAATCTCGATGAGCGGTTGGTTCTTCTCAATTGCGTCGCCCTCGTTCACCAATAGACTGACGATCACTCCGGATTCCGCACCTTCACCAAGTCTGGGTAGTTTTATATCCATGCAATATGTTCGGCTGAGGATTTCCCGTTACACGAGGGCGGGGAAAGCTTTTTCCGGATTCATGTCCAAATCCGTACAGGCTTGCTTGACCAGAGAACGGTCAACTTTCTTTTCGAGAGCCAATGAATGAAGGGTGGCGATGACTGCTGATTCCGCGTCCACTTCGAAAAACCGCCGCAGATTCGCACGGGTATCGCTCCGGCCGAAGCCGTCCGTTCCCAGCGAGGTGTAACTCCCGGGGACCCAACGCGCAATTTGATCCGGCACGGCGCGAATATTGTCCGAAAGCGCGATAAAAGGACCGCTCTCAGCTTCGAGCAGGACTGAAATTTTCGGTTTCCGTGGCGGTTCCTCCGGATGCAGCATGTTCCATCGCTCGCATTTCAAGGCGTCGTTGCGCAGCAGTTTATAGCTGGTGGCGCTCCAGACATCGGCCGACACGTCGTAGTTTTCCGCCAACAGTTTCTGGGCGCGCAAGGCCTCATTGATAATCGGACCGCTGCCAAAAAGTTGCACTTTGTGTTTCTTGCCGGCCGGACCGGCTTTGAACTTGTAGAGACCATCCAGAATGCCCTGCTTCGCGCCGTCGGGCATCGGAGGCATTGGGTAGTTGTCGTTATACAGGGCGAGGTAATAGAAAACTGCTTCGCCTTCCTGATACATTCGGCGCAATCCATCCTCGACGATGATGGCGATCTCGTAGGCGAATGCCGGGTCATAGGCCATCAGGTTGGGAACCGTGCTGGCCATCAACAGGCTGTGTCCATCCTGATGCTGCAAGCCCTCGCCATTCAACGAAGTGCGTCCGGCGGTGGCACCACAAAGAAATCCCCGGGCCATCATGTCTCCCGCCAGCCAGATCAGGTCGCCAATCCGTTGGAAACCAAACATCGAATAGTAAACGTAAAACGGAATCATGTGGGTGCCGTGCGTGGCATAGGCGGTGCCGGCGGCGATGAATGATGACATTGAGCCCGCTTCAGTGATGCCTTCCTCGAGGATTTGGCCGTCCTTGGATTCGTGATAGTAGAGCAGGGACTCCTTGTCCACGGGGTCATAAAGTTGGCCGCCATGGGCGTAAATGCCGACTTCGCGAAAAAGCGCATCCATCCCAAAGGTGCGGGCTTCATCCGGAATGATCGGCACCACCTGATTGCCAATGGTCTTGTCGCGCAGCAACTGCGTCAACAAGCGGACCAGAGCCATCGTGGTGGAGGCCGCCGCTTTGCCCGAACCCTTGTGCAGATCCGCGAAAGCATCTGGACCGGGCAACTTCAAAGGTGGAGCCAGATTTCTGCGCATGGGCAGGGAGCCGCCCAACGCTTCCCGGCGTTCGCGCAAATAAACCATTTCCGGACTGTCATCCGCCGGCTTGAAGAACGGGCTGTCAGCGACGGCTTCGTCGGCAATGGGAATGTTGAAGCGCGCTCGAAACTCACGCAGTTCCTTCTCATTCAGTTTCTTCTGCTGATGGGTGATGTTCCGACCCTCGCCCGCTTCACCAAGTCCATAGCCCTTGATGGTTTTGGCAAGAATGACAGTCGGTCCGCCCTGGTGCTCTACGGCGGCCTTGTAGGCGGCATGAACCTTGCGGGTATCGTGGCCTCCCCGCATGAGCTTGTGAATCTGCGCATCCGTGAGGTGATTTACGAGCGCCAGCAATGAGGGGTATTTGCCAAAGAAATGTTTGCGAGTGTAACTGCCGGGTTCGACGGTATATTTCTGATACTCGCCATCGACGACTTCCTGCATGCGTTTCAGCAACAGTCCGGATTGATCGCGGGCCAGGAGGTCATCCCAATCCGTTCCCCAAATCACTTTGATGACATTCCATCCGGCACCGCGAAAGGCCGCTTCGAGTTCCTGGATAATCTTTCCGTTGCCGCGCACCGGTCCGTCGAGCCGTTGAAGGTTGCAGTTGACCACCCAGATGAGGTTGTCGAGATTCTCGCGCGAGGCCAGCGTGATGCTGCCCAGCGTTTCCGGTTCATCAGATTCCCCATCGCCGACGAAACACCAGACCCGGGATTCCTCACCTTTGAGAAAGCCGCGTGCGCGCAAGTAGCGATTGAACCGCGCCTGATAAATCGAAAGCAGCGGCCCCAACCCCATCGATACGGTGGGGAATTGCCAGAATTCCGGCATGAGGTAGGGATGAGGATAGGAAGACAAACCGCCCCCTTCGGAAAGTTCCCGACGAAAGTTTTGCAGATCGCGCTCGTTCAAACGGCCTTCCAGGAAGGCCCGGGCGTAGATGCCCGGCGACGCGTGGCCCTGAAAGTAAATCATGTCACCCGCGAAATCTCCTTTCGGTGCCCGAAAGAAATGATTGAATCCCACCTCGTACAGCGTGGCGGAGGACGCGTAGGTGGAAATATGACCCCCGATACCGCTGTGTTCGTGGTTGGCATTGACCACCATGGCCATGGCATTCCAGCGGATGTAGCTCTTGATTCGAACCTCCTTCTGCCAATCTCCCGGGAAGGGGCTCTGTTCCTCCGGCGGAATGGTGTTCAGGTACGGTGTGCTGATGACATCCGCGATGTCGAGCCCGGCGCTCCGCAACTGTTTGACCAGTTTGCCGAAACGCAATGCGGCAATCTCGGGTTCCTGATTCTGCAACGTGCCGGCCAGCAACTGCTCCAACGCGGTGAGCCACTGCCGTTGGTCGATGGCCGCCGGAGCGGGAGATACTTTGTTCAATTTGCCCATATTCTGTTCTGCTTTACCAATCCATCTATTCCGGTTGGCTCCGGCCCCGATTGTCCAAATTCGACGAATTTGCCTCGAATCTCGCTTCGCGCGGGGAATCTAGGTTAATACAGATTCCGCACAAATGAATTATCTGAATCTAGTGCTGCCAACACCCGGTGAAAACCTCGCGTGCGATGAAGCGCTGCTCAATTTGAGCGAAGAAACCGGCACGGAGTTTCTACGAATTTGGGAACCAATGCAATATTTTGTGGTGCTCGGTCGCGGCGGATGCGTGAAGGATGAGGTGAATGTGGAGGCATGCCAGACTGCCGGGATTCCGATTCTGCGCCGGATATCCGGCGGTGGAACGGTGATTTTGGGATCAGGATGCCTCTGTTATTCGCTCGTGCTCAATCAAATCGAGCGCCCCGGACTTGCCTCCATCAAGGCAACGAATGACTACGTGCTGGGTCGATTGCGCGCGGTCTTGGCCGGTTTGACGGGACGATCGATACGACAGCTCGGCTCGACAGATTTGGTGGATGGAAATTTGAAAGTTTCCGGTAACTCCCAGAAGCGTTGTGCCTGGAGCCTGCTTTTTCATGGAACGGTGCTCCTGGATTTCGATTTGCAACTCCTGCCAATTTACCTCACTCAACCAGAACGACAACCGGAGTACCGGGAACGTCGTTCGCACATCAATTTTGTGCGAAATCTGAATTTGCCGGCAGCCGACGTGAAGACGGCGCTACGCGAGGTTTGGAATGCGGTGCCCGGCGACACTCCCGATTTGCATTCATCGATTGCGAAGCTCGTGGACTCTCGATACGGCAAGGAGGAATGGAATCATGCCCGCTGACGGGGCCTTTTTTCTTGGCGGCTGAGGGACTGCTCGGTACAAGGACGAGCATGTTCGGAAAAATAAATAACGCTCAAGGTGAAAACATTGACTACACATTTCATCCGGGGAATCCCGAAAGCAAAAAGATCGTGGTGATTGGCCATGGCGTGACCGGTAACAAAGACCGGCCTTTTGTCGTTGCCCTGGCCGAAGGTCTCGCTGCGGCCGGGTTCAACGCGCTTCGTTTTTCCTTTTCGGGCAACGGAGACTCCGACGGGCAATTCGTGGATTGCACCATCAGCAAGGAGGTCAGCGATCTTGGCGCAGTTCTCGACGTGTTGAAAGATTACGAAATCTGTTTTGTGGGCCATAGCATGGGCGGAGCGGTTGGGGTGATTTGTGCGAGCGAGGACGATCGAATCAAATGCCTGATTTCGCTGGCTGGAATGGTGAACACGAAAAAGTTTGCCGAGACGGAATTCGGGATGGAAGAACCGGACAAGGGTTGCATGTGGGAGGAGGAATCCTGCCCGCTGTCATCAGCCTTCATGAATGATTTGCGCGACATCGATTCGGTGGCGAGCCGGGGTGCGCAAATCAACGTTCCCTGGCTGCTGGTTCACGGCTCAGAAGATGACGTCGTGCCGATCGGGGATTCGCGCGAGATACTTGCCGCCGCCGGGGAGAACGCCGAATTGAACGAACTGCCGGGTGCCAATCACGTATTCGCCGGTGAACACACCGCCCCCATGGTGTCAACGGTCATTGACTGGCTGAATAAACACTTCCGCTGATTTCATTGGTAAGTAAAAGAAAAGGAGCGCACACGGGCGGAGTACCCGGAGCGCGGCGTTTACGCCGCAGAAACGTCCACCTGCAATCTTCGTCACCGAGATACGGAAGATTTCTGCCCTGCAACGCCTCTGCGGACTGAAGTCCG
>CALBIE010000127.1 GCA_937893495.1 uncultured Verrucomicrobiales bacterium
CGAATTAAGACTTGTTTAGGTGATCCCGGTTCAGTGTAGCATTCGCTTCCGCTTTCCGAGACCGGGCAGCGTCTGTTACAGCAACATGAGCGAAAAGAAAATGCGAGCCGTCGGTGTTCGACCGGGCAAAAAGGAAGTGGCCGTCATCGATCACGATTGTCCGGAAATCACCGCATCCAATCAGGTCAAAGTCCGTTCTCTCGATGTCGGTATTTGCGGCACCGACCGCGAAATCTGCACCTTCGTTTATGGCTCCCCGCCAGCCGGCTCCGACTATCTGGTGCTCGGACATGAATCTCTCGGCGAAGTCGTCGAGATTGGATCTGAAGTAAAGGGATACAAGGTCGGCGATCTGGTAGTTCCATCCGTACGTCGTCCCTGTATCGATGATCATTGCCGCCCCTGCCGCATCGACCGACAGGATTTCTGCCAGACCGAAAACTTCGTCGAGCGCGGCATCAAGGAACACCATGGCTACATGACCGAATACTGGGTGGAGGAGGAAAAGTTTCTGAATCTTGTCCCGACCGAGCTTCGCGACTACGCCGTCCTTGCCGAGCCGTTGACGATAGCTGAAAAAGCGATGGATCAAGTCTGGCAAATCCAGAAACGCCTTCCCTGGGCCAACGAAGAACCCGGCAAACTTCCCGGCGAAGGATTGAACGCGGTCGTCCTGGGTGCCGGACCAATCGGAATTCTGGGCGCGATGAAAACCGTGGCCTGTGGCTTCAAGACCTTTGTTTACACGCGCTCGCCCAAACCGAATCCTAAAGCGGATATTGTCGAAGCCATTGGCGCCGAATATATTTCCAACACCGAGGTGTCACCCGCGGAACTTGCCCATCACATTGGTCAAATCGATCTGGTCTATGAAGGCCTTGGAGTTGCCCAGGTTTCCTTCGATGTCCTGATGCAACTCGGTCAGAATGGAATTTTCTGTTTCTCAGGAATTCCTGCTCCAGAAGGAGAGATCAACATCCTTGGAAACCAGTTGATGCGGAACATGGTGCTGAAAAACCAGGTTCTCATTGGCACGGTCAACGCTGACAAGGGTGCGTTCCAAAACGCCATTAAAGATCTCTGTGAGTTTAAGCGGCGCTGGCCCGCCGCGCTGGACGGAATCATCACAAAACGACATTCACCGGATAACTACAAAGAACTTCTCGTCGGTAAGCCCGGCGGCATCAAGCATGTGATTTCGTTCTGATTGTCGGATCATTTTCACTGAATGCCATTCACCGAAACGCTGAAATGAGTGAACCCAGCCGCAACAGTAAACTGACGCCACATGGATCGGAGCAGCCGCAACCCATCCCGTCGGTGGTGGAATATCTCGCGGAGTCCCGCGAGCCGATGCACTTGCGGAGACTCGATTCTATCGTCGAATGCCTGAGGTCGGGTGGAGCGGTTTCTCTCGAAGAAGCGTTGCGAATGAACGACCAACATGGCAAAGGCAAGCGCCTATGAACGCGCGAATGGTCGGTCGTAGCGCAGGCTTCCAGCCTGCACCCGACGCCTCACCCACCGGGCGGGATGCGGGTCATTCGATCTCCCTGATTGCCAATCAACGCGTTTTTGCAGGCGGGACGCCTGCGCTACGGGGTGACGACCTTCCGCGACCCGGAATTCGGACTCCAACCGGAAGCACCATTCAGATATGACCAAACAATGGATTGACGTAACGGCCCCGATGAAAGACGGGATGGTTCACTGGCCAGGTGATCCCGCCTGCATTATCAAACGAGTCGTAAAAATGGAGGACGGAGCGCCGTGCAATCTGACGCATCTCTCCATGAGCGCTCATACCGGAACGCACATGGATTCCATGCGACATTTCGTAAAGGACGGCAAGACCATGGAGCAGATGCCGCTTGAGGCCGTCATCGGTCCGTGCCGGGTCATCAGGATCAATGCCAAAGAGCAGATCACGTCCGCGCACTTAAAAAACCTTCGTCTGCGGAAGGGCGAGCGCGTCATCTTCAAGACAAGCAACACGACGAAAAGCTGGAAGTCCGACAAGTTCGATAAAAAGTTCGTTTCCATTCGTCAGGACGCCGGGCAGTTCCTGGCCGACCAAGGCGTCATGACCGTGGGTGTGGATTACCTCAGCATTGGCGGTTGGGAAAAGGATGGGGTGGAGGTGCACCAGGTCATGCTCAGAGCGGGAATTTGGGTAATCGAAGGCCTTGATCTCGCGAAGATCAAACCGGGCCGCTACGATCTGATTTGCCTGCCGTTGAAGATTGTTGGCAGTGACGGCGCCCCGGCCCGGGCATTGTTACGCCCGCGATAAACACTTTCTCTCTGGTATCCGCCGAATCCTTGACAATATCCGGTTGGTCAATCGTCTCTAAATCACAAAGATTCAAACGAAACACACATGAGCACCGAAACCATTCCGGTCGAGATCGCCGACCCCATCAATTCAAGGATACTCGAAGTAGCTGAGGATAAGTTGCAGGGCTTTCAACAAGACCCACTGGGTGAAATCGCCCGCCAGACGAGTCTGGAAATAAACGTCGTTATCGAGCGCATTCGGGCGATGCTTGAAGCGGGTGTAATTCGCCGCGTTCGCCAGACCATGCTGGCCACCAGCCTCGCGGAGGGAGCGCTGGTAGCGTGGGAAGTGCCGCAGGAAAAACTGGATGCGGCCTTCAACTATCTTTTCGAACAGGATCCGTTCTCCGGCCACGTCGTCACCCGAACAACCGATACCGTCACTGCCGGTTCCGCCTACAAACTCTGGACAACTCTGAAAGTCCCACAGGGCTATTCGTTGAGAAAGCATTGCGAATTCCTGTCACCCATCATTGGAGCAAAGGCCTTTCGCACCATGTCGGCAAAGAGATTGTTTGCCCTCGGGGTCGGACACATGCGCCGGAAGAAACTCGAACCCGGTGATCGGGCTGAGGACCTCGCCGAGCCAATGACCACCACCATCGTGAAACTCGACGATTTGGAATGGCGCGTCATGACCGCGCTCAAGCGCGAGTTTGAACCGGATGAACTCGTGCCGAACCTGTGGGATGCCCGTGCCAGGGAAGCCGGTGTCGATCTGGAAACATTTTTGCAGGTGGCGGAGGGATTGAACGCGAAGAAAGTTGTGGGACGTTTTTCCACATTTCTTGAACACGTCAAACGACTCGCCACCGGTGAGCGCGTCACCAAATTCAACGCGCTGTTTCACTGGGCGGTACCGACCGGGCGAGAGATTGAAGCCGGCCGTGAAGTCGGGCGCCATTACTGCATGACCCATGCCTATTGGCGTGAAGGTGGACCGGAATTCAAGAACGTCAACGTCATGGGGGTCGTTCACGGCACGGAGAAGGAATCCGTCCTCGCCCACAAAGCCGCCATCGACAAGCATCTGCAGGAGGCAGGCATCGAGGTCAGTTACACCAATGTATTCTGGGGTGGCCGCAGCGAAATCAAACCCAGCGAAATCTCTCCCATTGCCTACGTTGAGTTCTGCCAGAGCCACGGCATCGATCCCGAATCGATGAAAGAGTAGAACGTTCGCCTTTATCGAAACACTTTGATGGGAGCGCGGCATTCATGCCGCAGGGACGTGGATTTGCCGAAGGGTTCGCGAGGTATTGAACCGGTGGTCCTGACACACCAGACGGTGCCTGTTTCCAACGCCCCGGGAAAGTGTGTAACCGCTGACTGCGAACGGACGCTCCTGCGGCATGAATGCCGCGCTCCAAGGGCATCGTTACGATGCCAAGCCGTCAATCAATCGCTATTCCGCCGTCATCCCAGATGACTTCGTAGCCTTTGAAATCGCCTTCGTGCTTGGTCGGAAACGTGAGTTCCTTGAAGTCAAACTTGCTTTTGACGTATTCATGCAGTTCGGGGCTGATCACCACCATTCCCTTTTTCGCTCCGTCGCAATAGCGGGCGGTTCGATTGACCGTGTCGCCAATGACCGTAAACTCCAGTCGATCCTCCGCGCCGATAAACCCGTGTAACACCTCGCCGTAATGCAGTCCGATACCGAGATCGCAAACCACCGCTCCACGGGCCGTCCGCCGCTCGTTGACCCGGACGTTTGCTTCCTGCATGGCAACCGCGGCCTTCACGGCCTTTAACTGCTGGTCCACATCCTTATCGGGACTTCCGAACACCGCGAGGATTGCGTCGCCGATAAACTTGTCAATGGTGCCGTCATTCTCGAAAATCGCCTGCACCAGTTCGGTGAAGTATTCGTTGAGCATGTCCACGACTGCCTGCACATCCATGTTTGCCGTTTTTTTAGTGAAACCACGGATGTCCGACATCAGCAGCGTCACCTGGGATCGTTCACCACCCGGCACCAGCGCTCCTATCCGTGCCTGATCCACCAGCTTGCTGCGGAGCTTGGGTGAAAAATTCGTCAGCAACCTTTCCTGCACCTTGTTCTTGAACTCGATATCCGCCTGCAACTCGGAATTCGACAACGCCGCGGCGGCATAGTGCGCCACCGCGATCAAGAACCTCAGATCACTCTCAGTAAAAGACTTGTCGCTATCCGGTGTATCCACGCAGATGACTCCCAACACCTCATCCTGCCACATGAGCGGACAGTACATCCCGGTGGCGATGGATAACGCCTTCATGCTCTGCGAAAAATCCATTTCAGCATCTTGCGACCAGATGAACCCGGTCCCCTGTGCGGCTGCCCGTTTGATCAACGTCCGACTGATGGGGGGCTCGTCCTCGGGCACACTGGCTCGCAACGCCAATTTGCCCTTGACCCGGTCAACCGCCAGCAAGGCACCCCGCTTGGCGCCGGGAATAATTTTGATCACGGAATCCAGGACCAGTTTGAAAAGCTTGGTAAGATCGCGCTCCGCCGCAAATTGCAACGGCAGGTCGTAAAGCATGGCCAGTTGCTGCTGCGACGTCTCATTGATCTCGGGAACATACGCGGCATCCGCGTTGACCTCCCCCTTGATCATGAATTCCGTGTCACCGGTATCGCTTTGCTTCTTTTCGAAAAACTCCGTCAATCCCTCCTGGTCAGTCTGGGCGCCATCCGTCCAGCCAATCAACAGACTGGTTGTCCCCACAAGAACCTGATCCTCCGGCCCAATCGACTGAGGTTGTTCAATCTTCAGTCCGTTCACAAAAACCCCTTCGGAACTCATCAAATCCTCAATCCAGATGTGCCCATCCGCAATCCAGACATGGGCGTGCCGCGCGGCGATTTTTGGATCATCATCCAAAGTTAAATCTGGTGTGGCATCACCTGAAGTGCGCCCGATTACAATATCATCGGAATCAAGAGTGAACTGACCCTGCTGGCCACGGAATACGGTAACGACAGTAATCATACCCAGATTGGAAAAGAGGTTTCATTCTGTCCATTGAAGCAATTATGTCCATGCCGAATTGATCAAAATTAATTACTCCAGGCTTTTGAGTCACTTCATCCCAAAAAATGCTCGCCAATCCGTCCCGATAAATCTATCAAATTGTCATCACCATGGAAGGCAGCGAACACTACAAACCCGGAGTGGAAGTAGGCGGCGGCCGCTTCAAGGTCATCAAGAAACTCGGTGAAGGCGGTATGGGCGTCGTTTGCCTCGCCGAAGACACCATGCTCGGCGAAAACCTCGCCCTGAAATTCCTCTCTCCTCAACTAGGTCATGACGAGGAGGCCATGGACGATATGCGGCGCGAAACCCGCAAGAGCCGCCAACTCTCGCACCCGAATATTGTTCGTATTCACGACATCTACCACCTGCCCGGCGAAGCGCCTTTTATCTCGATGGAAGTCATCCAGGGTCAGTCCCTGAGCGCGCTCAAGGCCGAGCAGATTGATCGGCTTTTTCCCTGGCCCTATCTGGAACCCATTGTCGCCCAGATGTGCGACGCCCTCGACTATGCCCACGGGGAGAAGATCGTCCATCGCGACCTCAAGCCGGCCAACATGATAATTGACGCCAAAGGGCGACTCAAAATCGCCGATTTCGGCCTCGCGGCCACCATCAGTGATTCGATGGTTAAGGTCTCCAAGGATATGGGGGTCAGCGGCACGCCCTCCTACATGGGTCCCCAGCAACTCGCGGGCAAGCCCTCCAAGGCGACGGATGATGTTTACTCGTTGGGGGCAACCATCTACGAGCTGCTCACCTCCAAGCCTCCTTTCTACAAGGGCGATGTCCTCAACCAAATCAGGGAGGTGGATCCCCCGAACATTCAGGAGCGGCTCGAAGAACTCGGACTGGAGAATGAAGTCTCCCTGTCGGTTTCCCGTACCATCATGGCCTGTCTCGAGAAAGACCCGGCCAAGCGACCGCAGAGCGCCGGTGAAGTGGCGGAACTGATGGGCATCGCTCCCGCCAGCGCCAGTCGCCGATCCGTCCGGGGCGACCCCAATGCCGCCGTGCCACTTGATTCTCCGGAAGCAACGGAGATGCTTTCGCGACGGGATATTGACAACACACCGAAAGAGAAACCCCAGTTCACGTTTACGGATGGCCCCAGCAATCCGGGTGCACCGCCTTCGACTCCCAGGCCGAAAGTGGAACCAAAAACCACCGCTCCGAACCAAGCACTTTCCGAAGAATACGCGCAGAACGAAGAGGATCAGGAGACCATCGCTCCTGGCCAGCCACTCCCGGGCGAATACTCCGCCACGAAAGAGATGGAGGAAGTCGTCGAAGAATACGAATCGGAAGATGACGATGGTATCAATCAACCGGCCGTGGCGGATATGGTCGGAGGAAAAGGCAAACTCTACGCCATCATCGGTGGGGTGGCTGCCCTCCTGCTCATCGGGCTTATCGCTATGTTTTCGCGAGGCGGCGACAAGAAGGCTGATGAACAGGCAAACGCAACCAATCCCGACAAAACAAAGGCTTCTGAAAACAGAGCCGCTTCCCCAGCGATCGGGAAATCACCGTCACTTGAATCCCTCGGATTCATCTCGCTGATCGACGCCAAGATTCTCAGTGAGACGGAAGTGCGAAAAGAGTTCGGAAACAAACGTGAGGCACTCGCGCCGCCCAGTTCGTTTGCCAAGAATATACTCTGGAAACAGAACAAAGACTCGCTCGTGGGCACCGTGGAGACCACCGGGGGGCCGGAAATGGCCGCCAGAGCCAAGCTGACCTTTGCCAAGTTGCCGATCAACGGAGGCGTCGAGCTCGGGATGGCATTCGAAATCGAAGGAGTTGGTGCGGGTCCAACATTTTCATTCAGCTTGCCTGACAATCCGAAGGAAAGGTTGATGGTTCTTTACAGTGTGGCCAGCAACGATTCCGTGGTTAAAATCGGAAGACTTACCCAGACCTTGAAACCACACGACGGCCCTGCGCCGGCGTCGATGGAAGCGCTCTGGCAGGAACTTAAAACAACCGCACCAAAATCAATTGACGGGACGACTGTGCATCGCGTCGCCCTTCGATGCGATGGAAAGTCGATTCTGCTTCGGAGCAGTGAATCCGAACCCTGGATGATGGTGGATAAACCGGACTCCGAGGTTTCCGAGCTCTTTGCGGAAGGCCCGGTTCATTTCATCACCTTTACCGATGCGAGTGGTGGTTCCGCGCGTACGTTGACCCTGCACAAATACCTGATGCGCAGCCTGAAGATCGTGAAACTCCCGACAGCACCCACCGTCGTTTTTGAAGACTCACTGGGGAGCTTGGAAGGGTTCGTGCGCCAGCAGTCCGCGAATGAGGCCAACTTCGGAATCGACAGCGGAGCACTCCGAATCATCGGCGAACGAGGACCACAAGCCAGATACGGAGTCCGCCGACTGCCGAACAGCCTG
>CALBIE010000128.1 GCA_937893495.1 uncultured Verrucomicrobiales bacterium
GTTCAGGATAAACTCGATGGTATTGCCGTTCATGTCTTCGAGCGTTCCGTTGCCATCTTTGTCTTCAATGCCGATTTCTTTGAGTAACGCTCGGGCCTTTTTGAGATCATAAGGGTATTTTTTGGCATCGGCATTGTGCCAGCGTTTGTTGGCCGGTGCGATGTAGCTGTAATTGAATCGCGCTCGTCCGGCATAGATGGATTTTATGATACTCGGTCGATCGATCGCGTAGGAAATGGCTTGCCGAAATTTGGTATTGCGAAACCAGGACATCTTCACCGGATCCACAATGGGTTTGGCGGCGACACTTTGGGCTCCACTCGATCCGGCAATCTGAACCGCCCCGAAACTGAACCGCACCGTTTCGGGAAGTTTCTGTCCCGGCAGCAGTTTGATACTGTTCGTCTCCCGTTTACCGCCGTAGTTGGCGGAGATTTCGATTTCCCCGATGGGAAGCGACTGTTCCAGGGGAGTCTTGCCCAGGCCCTTGCGATTCCAGTTGATGTCGATTTGAGGCGGATTGCTGGTGACCTTGAATCCTGCCGTAGCGTTGGTGTTCAGGTTGAACCACAGAAACGCTTTTTCCGGGCCGGTGCCGAGATCGAAGAGCTGAAATTTGCCCGCATCGGCGTCTTGCTTGTAACGATCGTATTCTTCCGGGCGTACCCGGTCCTGAAAGGCGCTCTCCCCATTTTGGAAACGCAGGGTCAGAGCGTTCATATCCGGCGTGAAAACAAACACGAGGTTGTCGAGATACGGCAGACGTTGCCCGCTCGAATCGAAGCGATGGTAATAGGGGTTGCGCTCGAGCAGGATGAATTCCCCTGGCTTGAACTGTTTCACCGAGTAGGGGCCGTTCGTGACGAGTTTCTCCGCTGGTGTGTTGATCCCGTATTCCGATTCGAACTTTTTCTCGATGACGGACTGCATCAGCCGATGTTTGGGTAAGACCTCCACGTCGCCAAAAAACTCGACGAAGGGGGCGTAGATTGTGGGGGTTACGACTTTGACCGTGTAGTCATCCACCTTGCTGACCTCAAATTTCTTTCCATCAATGATAAACGCGTCCGCCGTGACGTTGACGATATCGGGATTGAAGATGACGTCATTCCACGTAAATACGACGTCGTCGGCCGTAAGTGGAGCGCCGTCGCTCCAACGCAGGTTTTTTCGCAGCTTCCAGGTCCAGGTTTTCTTGTCTTCGGCAACGGACCATTCGTAGGCAAGACCGGGTTTGGATTCCTGGGCAATCCAATCGAACCAGGCGAGTCGGGAAAAAAGCAGGCGATTGATTTCCGTTGAAGAATTTTCATTGGAAATCGTGGGATTGAACGACTTGGGCCCCTGTCCCAGCGCCGCAATGGCCAGGCGACCGCCAATCTTTCCGACTTCGATGTTCTCCGCAACCGCTGGGGGTTCCGGCAAGGCGACGTTGCTCGGGGCTGGGGCTGGGACGGAACCGTTTTCCGTGGACGGCTTTTTGCACGCGGTTGTGCCGCAGAGAACAAAGGCACAAATGGAAATCAGAACGATTTGAAACAGCTTCATACGTGGTTGTTTTGGACGGCACGAGACTGGCGGGCATTTCAAAAACGTCAAGACGGGAGGATCTCGTTGGTTGTATTCGACTTATCCCTCGTCCGTCTGTTTCGATCTGGCGTTGCCTGGCATTTGTGGTCGAGTTGCGGAATGAGGTGTCCATTTACCCCGAACTCCGAAGTTGGGGGAGCACACCCGCCTCGGGTGTGGCTGGCCGCGCCTCGCGGCCAGCCTTTTGCGCGCATGACTGATACGAACGCTCGGTACATTTCAGTGCGACCGAGTTTTCCGCGAGGGCGCGGAAAACAGCGCGCGAGGCGGGCGCGCTCCCCTTTCTATTTCGGATTTCGGGTTTACATGCTCGAAGTGGTATCCCGGTTCTAACCATTGGCGGAGTCAATATTCAGACCGTCCGCAGCAAATGTGACGGCGTCGTTTGAGGGAACTTCAGGAAACGCGAAAATAGTTTTGTCAGTCGCGGAATTTCCCGGCAGATTATGCCCGTGTTTGGCGCTGGAATCATGAAAGGTATGCGGGAAACCGCACGCAATTTCTTCGGGAGTTACACCGATGTGGAGCGGCTTACCACTGTACAGTATCCTGAAGAGCGCCTTCCGGTTCAGGAAAACGCCCGGCAATTTCCGTTTCTCGTCTATGACGGCGACGATCCCATGGCCGGCTTGCGGTGCGTCGCCTGTCAGATTTGCGAGAAGGAATGCCCGCCGCAGTGCATCATCATCGAGAAGGACACCGTCAAAAAACCGGATTTCGTCGGCAAACCGCAAATGCAGGCGAAGGTTTTCGACATCGACATGTCGGTTTGCATGAGTTGCCAGATTTGTGTGGAAGTCTGCCCCTTTGAGGCCATCAAGATGGATACCGAGTTTGAATTGTCCAACACCGATCGATTCGGCGGATTGTTGTTTGATAAGCATCGATTGGCGAAATCCAACGATTATTATCGGGATATTCATCCGACGGAAGCGGCCGCGATTGACCGGAAGCGTGAAGAGACGCTCAAGAAAGCCGAGGAAAAGGCGAAGGCTGCCGCTGAAGCCGCAGCCAAAAAGGAGCCGGTGGCGTAATGGAGGAACGCGAAGGTTAATGACCGTCACCGATGGAGTCGCTGGATCAAATATTCGTGAATTTGAAGGGATGGGCCGTGGGGCTTTTCCCGGAATTGTTGCAACCGTGGGTTTCGATTGGCCTGTCGATTGCCGCAATTCTCGCGGTGTTCCCGCTGATGTTTGCCCTGACGACCGTGGTCGAGCGCAAGGCAATCGGTCGAATGCAGAATCGCTATGGGCCGAATCGCGTGGGGCCTTACGGTTTTCTCCAATTCGCCGCGGATGGCATCAAATCCCTGATCAAAGAGGACATCGTCCCTCGTGCTGCGGACAAATTAGTACATTTCCTTGCACCCGTCATGCTGCTCGTCCCCGTGCTGCTGACGTTCGCGGTTCTGCCCGTCGGTCGGAATATGGCCCCCATCGATTTGGATGCGGGTCTGTTGTTCTTTTTTGCCGTGGGTGCCGCGTCCGAGTTGGCGATATTCATGGCGGGTTGGTCCAGTCGCAACAAGTATTCGCTGCTCGGAGCGATGCGGGCGATCGCGCAGATGATCAGCTATGAAGTGCCGCTCGTGTTGTCTGCCGTGGTGGCAGTAATGGCGGTGGGTTCGCTCTCGCCCGTTGCGATTGCGGCGGCACAGGCCGATTATTATTCGTTTGGCCTGGCGAAGTGGCATGTGTTTACACCGTGGGGTGTGGTGGGCTTCGTGTTGTTTTTCATCGCAGCCTTGGCGGAAGCAAATCGTTCTCCGTTTGACCTGCCGGAAGGCGAATCCGAATTGGTGGCGGGTTATTTTACCGAATACAGCGGATTCAAATTCGCTCTGTTTTTCATGGCTGAATACCTTGGATTGTTCGCCGCCTCGGGAATGGCAATCACGTTGTTCCTCGGCGGGTGGAGCGCGCCACTGAGTTTTCTGCAATTCAT
>CALBIE010000129.1 GCA_937893495.1 uncultured Verrucomicrobiales bacterium
CGTACGGACTGATGTGCATCAAACGTCCGTCGATTTCTTTTTTACTGGATATATTCTGGCCGATCATCGTCTGGTTCACCAATGGTATCTTCAACGAGGACCAGAAGATTTGCGAACTCGAACAGGCGGCCTTTGACGCCCAAGGGGAGGATTGGAACCACGAAATTTTCCCGGCTATCCTCAGCGTCCGTCGAGTCCTCACCACGCACGGCGTTCCCATCGACGCATCATGGAAGGGCAGCAAATCGTCACCCGAACACGTGCGTGCGCGTCATGGGACTTGAGGGAATCTCGCTCCGATCAAAACGTCGCAGCTCGTTTGGGACACAAGCCCCGACGACGATTCCTGATTCGGTCAACGCTCACATTAGGCCCGTCAGAGTGCTCTTGCTGTCGCTGAAAGAATCGGTTTCGACACCCATCGCCTGCGCCATGGTCAGATGAACGTTGGCCAGCGGCGGGTGACTCTTTTCGTCATGCGCCAGGTGTTGGCCATGTTTGAGGCCGAGCTTCTTCCCACCTGCGAGGATGAGTGGGAGGTTTTTGGGCGAATGACCGCCGCCCTCACCGGAATTCATCCCGGAGCCAAAGAGGATCATCGTGCGATCAAGCATGTTGCCGTCAGCTTCGCTGGTTGACTTGAGAAAAGTCATGAATCGGGCGATCCGGCTCAGATGGAAGCGGTCGATTTTGGCGAGTCCAGCCAGCATACCTTCGTCGCCGCCGTGATGGGAAAGTTGATGGTGATTCTCGCCACCACCACCGAAGCCGCCGGCTTCGCGGGACCATTCGTAAGCGATCACGCGCGTCGTATCGGTGAGGAAAGCGAGATACGAAATCTCCAGCATCACATCGATCCACATCGGACGATCATGACCGTTGCCAGGCTGGCTGGTAAGTTGCAGAAAGCCACTGTCCACTCTCGGTTTAGGCACATCGACCCACTCCTCGAGGCGCCGGACGCGTTGCTCTGTTTCACGGACGGAGCCGAGGTATTCATCCAGTTTGATCTGGTCGGCCTTCCCCAGTCGGTCATGCAGCTTCTTGGCGTCACCGAGAATGCTGTCGAGGATGGACTTCTTCTCGGCGTATCGCTTCAACGTGGCGGCACGATCATTGGCGCTTTCGGGAACGAACAGACGGTTGAACAGTCGCTGCGGAGAATTCTCTGCAGGCATGGGTGTGCCGCTGCGGCCAAAACTCAGCGTGTGACTGTGACCGGCCGAACCAGTGCCCGAACCATCCGCCAATTGCAAAGAGGTGAAGCGGGTGTCTTTGCCATGCTTCTCCGCGATGACCTGATCAATCGAGACGGTGTTCGAATAGTCGGAACCGGGAACGGCTTTCAGATCCGCCCCCGTCAGCCACGTGTCGGCACCGCTGTGTCCGCCCGTGCATTTCGGATGACCGAGTCCTGACAGCAAAGTGAAATCGTCGCGATGTTCCTTCATCACCGAGAATGATTTTGACAGCGTATAGTTCCGGCCGGTGTCCTTCGGCACCCACTCGGCGATATTCACGCCATTCGGGATGTAGCAAAATATCGCGCGCGGCTGGACGCTCGCGGACTTTGCCAACGGCTTGAACCTGGAAGGCGCACTGAGCGCGGCCGGAATCATCGCGTCGAGCAGCGGCAGTGACAGGCTCACTCCGAGGCCGCAGAGGACATGACGGCGGGACAAAGGGGTTTTGAGGTTCAGGTTCATGATTACTTCGTCAGAAATGGTTTGCTCGTCGCAATGTAATGGATCAGGGATCGGAGGGTGTAATTGTTTTCCTTCATTTTCGCGACCGCTTCGGCGACGAAGGGCGCGTCAGCGACACCAAGCTCGCGGCCAACGGCGTAGGTGAGCATCTTGCCGGCGATGCATTTGAGGAAAAGATCCTCCTGTTTCATCAGGGCATCCTGCAGACTTTCGATGCCGTCAATTTTCGTTCCGTTCGGCAGTTGGGAAGAAGCGTTGATTTTGGGGTCATTCCTCTCAATCCGGCCCTTGTAACCAAAGCCTTCCTGCTCACGCCATTCTCCCGCCGCATTGAAGTTTTCCAGAGCAAACCCAAGTGGGTCAATCTTGTCATGGCAACGGGCGCACTGCGGAAGTTCGCGATGAATCTCCAGGCGCTTGCGCACTGTGGCCTTGTCGATCCCTGGCACCTTTGGCGAAAGATCCCCGGCATTGGCGACCGGAAGACCCGGATCGGTTCCCAGGATATTCTTAAGCAGCCAGACTCCGCGTTTCACCGGCGACGTGCGGGTTCCATTGGACGTGATGCTCAGGATCGACGCGTGGGTCATCACGCCACCCCGCCTGGATCCAGCAGGGAGACTGACCCGGCGGAACTCATCGCCTTTGACGCCGGGCACGTTATAGAAGCGGGCGAGGCGTTCGTTGAGGACGGCGAAATCCGATTTGATGAAGTTCAGGGCGCTCAGGTCGTGCTTCAGGATTTCCGCGAAGAGTTTCTCCGATTCCGCGACCGCCGAAGTTTCGAGATGGCGATCATATTTGGGATACAAATCCTTTGCGGGCGGATTGGCTCCGACGTCGCGCAACCCCAGCCACTGGCCGGCGAAGTTCCTGGTCAGCTCGGCGGAACGTTCGTCTTTCAGCATGCGATCCACCTGGGTCAGCACCACGCCCTGATCGAGCAGTTTGTCTCCGTCAGCCAATGCGAACAACTCGTCGTCGGGCATGGTGGACCAGAGAAAACAGGAGAGCCGGGTGGCAACTTCGTGACTGGTCAATACCCGCGGGTTGCCGCCCTCGCCATTGCCGGGTTCCGCGAGATACAGGAATCCCGGAGAAGCCAACACGCCGATCAAGGGAATCTTGATGGCTTCAACGAATGACGATTTGTCACTTAGCACACCGTCGTAGAGTTTCATCTTCTCATCGATCTCAACATCGGCGACGGAACGCCGATAGGCCCGGCGCATGAATCTGGCCAACACCTCGCGCGCGTAGGCCCGCTCATCCGATTTCGCGAGCGGCGAATCATGAAGGATCCGTCGATGACTCGGCGGCGGCCAGGATTCGTACATCGGTCCTTCGAGTTCGAACCAGTCCAGCCACGCCTCGGGACGGGCAAAGGTTTCGCCGGTTTGACACCAGAAATTCTCCAGAACGGATGGAATGCTGTAGGCGTAGCGCACTTTGATGCCGGCCTTCGATGTCGTGAAGCGGGTGCGAAACTCGTAAATCTTCGGTGCGGACTTCGGAACATCAACATCCCAGTCGGCCACCGTCCTGGGTTGGCCCGCCAGGTTGACCAGAAGTTGAAGCCGGGGCGGTCCGTAATCATACATCCGGTCCGTCTCGAAATGTTTCAGATCGGTCGCCAGGCTCTTGCGTCGCCGCTCCGCATCACGCGGATCCTTTTTTGCCCTTTCAGAGATTCGCCATTCAAGAGCCTTGCGGGCACCTCCAACAACCTCGGCACGATCGGGCACCCGACCGCCAACCCGGACGCGGATGACATACTCCCCCTCGGTGAAGACCTTGAAGTCACGGGCATCGGGAACGAGATCCCAACTATCGTGATGCATCACCGTGAATTCCCCCTCCTTCCGATTCTTCGCCCCGTGTACAATCGGCCGCTGCTTACCGAGCTGAATCCGGTGGCTGTCGCCGTCACCTTCCTCGGGTTGAAAACGCCATTTGATCTTTTCCGGCTGTTGGCCTTCCACGAGGGCACGATCGAGGATGTCACGGGCCATCTCAAGAAAGAGTTCCAGGTGCAGCGGAGAAATCGTGAGTGCCTTCGAGTTATTATCGAATCCACCCGCCGCCGGATCCTGTGGAAAAACGGAGACATCATAATCCACGCCAACGAGATCCCGAATTGTATTCTGGTATTCCGTACGGTTCATCCGGCGCAACACGATTGCCCCGTCACGTCGCACCAGTTCGGCCGCAATCATCTGTTTCGTAATCCAGTCCACCACGCCGGCAACCTCATCCGCCTTTGGTTGCGGTTCCTCTTCCGGAGGCATCTCATGGCTGTTCAAAACATCCACCACTTCAGCCCATTTTGACTTGGTGGCTGGGTCGAGAAAATTGGTTGTCAGATCCCGATCCACCCGAAAGCTAGCCTTGTCCTTGTCCGGCCCATGACAACGCACGCAATGTTTCTTTGCGAACGGTTCAAACGTTGCCTTGAAGCCGGCTTCGTCCTTTTCAAATGAAGTATCGGCTACCGAATCCACGCCAACGAGCAGACTGGCCCGCATGTCACCACCCCGGTGACCTCCTCCAAATTTCACGACACAGACCGTTCCGATCACTGCGGCGAGCACGCCAGCCGCAGCTCCGACAAACAGTCCTTTACGGCTCTTCTTTCCGACCGTGCTCGGGGCGGTCTGCCCGCTTTCGTCGGGAACAATGATCCCCTCAATTTCCGCCAGTGGAATCCAATCAGCCAGTCCCTTGCGCCACGCACTGTCCCGCGGCGACATCGTGCCATCAGCCAGATGTCGATTCATCTCCTCCGGCGAGTAGGGCCCGAACTGTTTACCATTTCGATGGATGAATATTTTCATGCGAGGAACGGCGCTCAGTTCTACGGCGAAAACAGCTCTGCAAAAAGCAACTTTTCATGTCGAGCCCAGTGTTTCATCGATTCCGTATGGACAAAAAGGCACCGAGCGCGGCACGGCAGCAATCCAATTCAAAGCCCCGTAGCAGCCGAGATAACGCGTGCCGCGCCGTAGCTGGGCGAAGGCGGGAGGCTCAAACTTCGCTTGATCAGGTAACCCGCCGCGCCCAGGGCGATGACCTTCTCCACGCAGGAATCGTCGCTGTGCGCCGAAAGGATGAGCACCCGGGTGGCGGGCGCGGCCTTCAAAATCTGCCGGGTGGCCTCCATGCCGTTGAGCTGTGGCATGGCGATTTCCATGACCACGACGGCGGGGTGAAGCTGGATTGCCAGTTCCACCGCCTGCCGGCCGCTGCCTGCTTCACCTACGACTTCGAGATCGGCCTCTGCCCGGAGCAGGGTTCGCAATCCCTCGCGGACGATCTGGTGATCTTCAGCGATCAGAACCGTAATGCGTTTGGTGGGATTCATGGGGAAGTCAGGCTCTGGCTTTGCTGCCAACGGGGATTGGACTCCAAGGGAATAGTGGCGGCAGGTGCGGTTATAGAAGGTCTCCAGACAGGAGTCTCAAGCCATGGCGGTCGGCAAACTGTGACCACCCGGGTGTCGCTCGTGCGGAGTGCGGATCTGCGTCTTCACCATCCCATACGACCAGGGCGGCTTCCTGAACCTGCCTGCACGCGGCCCACCATTCCAGCCAGGGCATCAAATGGGCCGGAGCCTGGCGCACCGCGATCATGATCAGGTGCGCCTCCGCCGCTTCCACCCGCGCGGCTTCGGCCGCTGGTGGAAGTTCCAGCATATCCACGCGCCACGGCTTGACACGGCAATGCGTGGTTTCGCCCGCCCGCTGCGCCGCCCGCTCGAGCATCGCTTTCGCCCTCGCCGCGTACTCCACCCGGTCGTAAACGATGATTGCATTCATCATCCGATCCTCAACATTTTCCGTCGTGTTCATATGGTTCCTGGTTGAATCAAGGCGCGCCTGGTTTGGCTCCGAAAAACTGCCTGATGATTCCTGGCCTGAATGGACTCGGGTGGTTTCGGAGGCCCTGACACGCTTTCGGCTGCCGAATTGTCTTTGACGGAAGCCTCATGAGTGGTGCAGATGCAGTGCGCACCGGCTTCCCGAAAGATTGTTTCGGCCGGCGTGATGGCTGACGGGTTGTCGGCCTGGACCAAAATCAGGATGTTCCCTTCCTTGATTTTACCCGCGTAGCGACGGGCTGCGAAATCGGAAACACCCATGCCGCTCAACGCATCGGCAAGGCCGTCGCTCAACGCGAAGATAATCGGGCCGGCGGCGACAAAAGCACCGACTCCGGGAATGGTCAAAGCGCCGATGCTCGAGAAGCCACTCCGACGCGCCGCCCGCCATGCCGCGCGTTGCGCCGCCGGGGCCTTTTCTCGCGGGCGGATGCGGGCGTTCTTCTCCTGCGCTGAATCAGGGGTGGTGTTCCGGACGGGGAACAGCGCGGAGATGTCGTTGCTGCAGTACCCGGAGGTTCTCACGCGAGCGACAATCTGATCGGCCAGGTCGCGCGAGGAGGCGAGGCAGAACACTGATTCCTTCGACATAGATTTACCTTTTCTTTGGATGACTCAACAACTGATACCGTTTTCTCGTTTCGCCGCCCGACCATGGAACGCGACACCCTGTGAGCGCCATTTGTAGATCCAGCTCACCCGCAAACCATCACACCCCGCCCGTGAAGCGTTACCTGAACTCGAATCGCCATGTTATTCCGGCGGTTACACAGACCGTGGCGCCGGGGTCGAACCGGACGGTTGCCTTGGTTGGGTTCGCCTGGCATCGAGCTGACGCCGGCTGAATCTCCACCGTGCAGAAATTGGTTGATCTCATGTTGCGAGACTAGTCGGTAGCGTTGCATCCCGGATATGGGGGGATTTCCCCCATGGGAAATGGTGCCGGTTGATGAGATAGCCGGGCTGCGTCCCGAGCCCAACGCCGATCGCGATGTCCTCAAATCCGCCACCCGGTTCGCTCTCACGGATGTCCAGGCATACTGAATCTCTGAATACGGGTAAATTTCGTGCTCACGTCCCGGAACCCGCTCAGCCGTCGGTGGTGTTGCAAACGAAGCGGGAAAATCCATGCTGTGAACTACGTCAAGTTTGCAGTGAGCCCTGGAGCCGATGGTCCGGGCTCCAGGGCTGGATGCGGCAAGCACGGGCAAGTGTCATCGTTGCAGGCGGCTTCGAATGCACGCGAAGCCGCCCGGGAGGAACGCGGCACGCGTCCGGTTGCCAAAATGTATTTTCCCTCAAGTAATCGCCAAACGGCATGTCTCTCGAAACTCCATCAGGCGGGCCTTGACGGCCGGACGAATCATTCCTTTCGCCCGCCGTTTACCCCAGACGTTGTGAACGCTCGCGACGAATTGGCCAAACGTCTGGGGTGGCTCCTGGCAGCGGGTGTTCATGACGCCAAATTAGACTGTTCAATGGTTCGCTGCTATTGGGGATTCCCCCGATGCGAGACAGGTGCACCGCAGCCGCTTTGCGGTTGTCGTAATGGCCTTCGGTGAAGGCTCGATTGATAGCGCCGGTCATGCCGTCCTTGTTGAATTTCAAGTCAATTGCCTCTCGGGTGTTGCACCCAAACTCATCCTGCGTTGGGCGGACCGCATAACCGGAGCTTCGCGCCGGGCCGTGTCCGGGTGTGGGTGCGGAATGCCGATAGCCGCCTGGCTGTGGGCGTATTCCGAGATGCCCACCCGGCTGAGTTCGCATCCCGCTTCAGCGATGGCCGACCGGACACGCGCTTCATCCATGATGATGCGGTCGTGTTTGTAGATCGGATAGTTCGCCTGCGCCGAGCGGGGCGTGAGATTGATGGTCGCCAGATTTGCTCCGGCATTGAAGGCGCGCACGTAGCCGTCTTCGGATACCAGCCGCATGGCACTCACGGCGGGGATGATCCAGTGCGGTGAACGCAGTCGCATCCGCGCCACGCAATCCAGCGTCAGTTCAATTTCGCCGCAAGGGGCGCTGGCAAACGGTGTTTGGTTGCCGGCCACAAAGGGGCTGACACTGCAACCGGCCAAAGGCAGTCCCGCCAGCAAATCCAAGGTTTCCTCCACATGCGCGGGTGTTTGTCCGGGCAGGCCCGCAATGAAGCCGGACGACACTTTCCAGCCCGTGTCGGCGAGATGGCGGATCGCCGCAATGCGCTTCACCAGCGTGCCGGGAGATTCGATGGACTGGTAGTGCGCCGCATTACCCGACTCGAGCTTGATGACGTAGTATTCGCCACCCGCATCGCGGAGCCGGTCATACTCATTGGGCGACAGCGTGCCGAGGCAGAGCGTGATGCCAAGGTTTGTGTGGCGGCGCAGTTCGCGCACCAACGGCAGCACCACCTCGCGCACCGCCACGGGATCCTCGCCGGCTTGAATGTCGATGTCGGTGATCCCAACGGGGCGGTGATGAATGATCAGTTCGGCCAGTTCGTCGGCGGCGAGGCGGTAGCGTTCCAGGTGGCCGTTGTCGCGCCGCATTGCGCAGTAATGACAGTTCTGGCGGCAGTAGCTGGAGACTTCGACGACCCCGCGCACGAAGACGCGTCGGCCGAACCTTTCATCGCGAATCGCCCGCGCCTGTTCGTGCAGGAAGGGTCCCGCTCTCTCTGCCGTGGGCGCGCTCATGAAACGAGAATAAGCGGGCTCATGATCCGCTGCCATTGGGGATTTCCCCGATGCGAGCCAGGTGCCCGGCAGCCGCCTTGCGGTGGCCGCAGGGCACGCATCGGCAATCAGCGGGGCGGGTCACTGCACACGAACTGATGTGACATACGCACAGGTTGCTGAACCGGCCTTCGGTGAAGCCTCGATGGGTGGCGCTGAGTTCTGCGCACCGGCTTCGCGGAAGCTGTCGTTGGCCGGCCGCGCCAAAACTTGGGTCACGGTGTCTAACAACATGCGGCCGGAGAAAGGTTTTGCCAGTGTGGCGACCGGCTGGAGCCAGGCGTTGCGGTACAACTCCTCCATGGGCAATGCCCCCGATGCCAGAATAATGGGCAGGGTCAGGCGCGCCGAACGTACCTTCTTGACCAGATCAAGACCCTTGACCTTCGGCATGTCATGGTCGGTGATCAAAAGGTCGTACCCTTTGGCCTGGATTGCTTCCCAGGCGGCGGCCCCATCCGCGGCGGTTTCCGTTTCAAAGCCCGAGCGACGGAGCATGGTGCCGTACACACGCAGAACGCTGGCGTCGTCATCGACCAGCAGAATGCGAACGGTCGGACGGGTCTGGCTGGGAGCCGGGGGGCTGTCTGACTCTCCGTTGAGCTGGATTCCGCGTTCATTCACGGCCGCAAAGTTAGCCGTTAGAACAGGCATGTACCAATGGGGAGAACACCCCATTGGCGGATGCGCTGCCATAGCGCCATTCTCTGAGTACGTCGTCGGATTGTCGGACGTCACTGCAATTGCCGGGAACCCCAGGCCCGCCAGGCGAGGCCAGGGCGCGGCGTTGCCGCCACCAGCGGGCAACCAGAGGGAATCCGCGGCAGGATTAATCGAATTCAAGAGCAGAACAATCATGGGAAAAAAGGCGACTATCGACGGCCCTCCCGGAACGACGGAGAGTGGCAACGAAATTCCGCGCCAGGAAGTGACGTTAAAGGCGGGGGCCTTGCAGAACGCCATTTTCAACAGCGCCAATTTCTCGAGCATCGCCACGGATGAGCGGGGCGTGATCCAAATCTTCAATGTCGGTGCCGAACGCATGTTGGGCTATACCGCCGCGGAAGTGTTGAACCGGATCACCCCGGCGGAAATCTCCGATCCCAACGAGATCATCGCCCGCGCCCAGGCGTTGAGTCTGGAGCTGGGGTCCACCATCGCCCCGGGGTTCGAGGCCCTGGTGTTCAAGGCCTCGCGCGGGATTGAGGATATTTACGAACTGACCTACATCCGCAAGGACGGCAGCCGCTTTCCGGCGGTCGTTTCCGTCACGGCGCTGCGCGATGTCCACCATCACGACGATATCATCGGCTACTTGCTGATCGGCACGGACAACACCGCGCGCCAGCAAATCGAGGAAGAACGCAAGAAGCTGGACCAGCGGCTGCGCGACCAGCAATTCTATACCCGCTCCCTCATCGAATCGAACATTGACGCATTGATGACCACCGACCCGCTGGGCATCATCACCGACGTCAACAAGCAGATGGAGGCGCTTACCGGCAGCACGCGCGACGAGCTGATCGGCGCACCGTTCAAGGACTGCTTCACTGATCCGGGGCGCGCCGAGGCCGGCATCAAGCGGGTGCTGGACGAAAAGAAAGTCACCGATTACGAGTTGACCGCGCGTGCCCGGGACGGCAAGGAAACCGTGGTGTCCTACAACGCCACGACCTTTTACGACCGGGGACGGAAGCTGCAGGGCGTGTTCGCCGCCGCGCGCGACATGACCGAGCGCAAGCTGGCCGAAGAACTGCAACGCACGTCCTCGGCTTACGCGAGGTCACTCATCGAGGCGTCGCTCGATCCGCTCGTCACGATCAGTGCCAAGGGGAAGATTACAGACGTGAATGAAGCATCGGTGCAGGCGACCGGCGTGCCGCGCGAACAGCTCATCGGCACGGATTTCTCCAATTACTTCACCGAGCCGGAGAAGGCGCGCGCCGGCTACGAAAAGGCTTTCTCCGAGGGTCTCGTCCGCGATTACCCGCTCGCCATCCACCACGCCACGGGCCGGATCGTGGACGTGCTCTACAACGCGGCCGTTTACCGGGATGACCAAGGCCACGTGCTGGGACTCTTCGCCGCCGCGCGCGACGTGACGGAGCGCAAGCTGGCCGAAGAACAGCAACGCACTTCCTCGGCTTACGCGAGGTCACTCATCGAGGCGTCGCTCGATCCGCTGGTCACGATCAGTGCCAAGGGAAAGATTACAGACGTGAATGAAGCGTCGGTGCAGGCGACCGGGGTGCCGCGCGAACAGCTCATCGGCACTGATTTCTCCGATTACTTCACCGAGCCGGAGAAGGCGCGCGCCGGTTACGAAAAAGCTTTCTCCGAGGGTCTCGTCCGCGATTACCCGCTCGCCATCCGCCACGCTACGGGCCGGATCGTGGACGTGCTCTACAACGCGGCCGTTTACCGGGATGACAAAGGCAACGTGCTGGGACTCTTCGCCGCCGCGCGCGACGTGACGGAGCGCAAGCGTTTCGAGCAATCGCTCCAGGAGGCGAACCGCATGAAGAGCGAGTTCCTGGCGAAGATGAGCACGCATGAACAGCTTCGTCAGTTGCTGGCGCACAGTCCGGCGGTGATTTTCACGGTCAAAGTGGCAAGCCCGGCGGATTTCCCCCAGGTGGTCAGCGACAACATCACGCTGATGCTGGGGTTTACCATCGCGGAAACCAGCCAGCCCGCGTGGTGGTCGGAGAGCCTGCACCCGGAGGATCGGAAACGAGTGCTGGCGGTTGTTGCCAACAGGGTGAAGGACGACGGCTGCTCGATTGAATACCGCATCCGCCACCACGACGGCACTTACCGCTGGCTGGCGGACAAGCGACGTCTGGTGCGCAAGGCTTCCGGCCAACCCAGGGAGATGGTGGGCGTGTGGTCGGAAATCACCGAGCGCAAGCAGGCCGAGGAGTCGCAGCACCAGGCCGAGGCAAAATATCGCTCAATCTTCGACAACGCTGTCGAGGGCATCATGCAGACCACGCCGCAGGGAGATCTCATCACTGCCAATCCCGCGCTGGCCCGGATGCTCGGCTATGAATCCGTGGAGGAAGTGCTAGCCAGCTCGCTGTCCCTGGCCCGGGACGTTTACGTGAATCCGGCGGACCGGATGACCTTCACCCGTTTGATTGAAGCCGGCGACTTCAGCAACGGTTTCCAGTGCCAGGTCAAACGGAAGGATGGCCAGCCGGTTTGGGTGTCCCTCAACGGCCGCACCACGCGCGATGCGAACGGAGCGATTCAGTTCTATGACGTGACCTGCGTGGACATCACGGAAGGCCGGAAACTGGAGGAACAGGTTCGGCAGTCGCAAAAGATGGAGGCGGTGGGCCAGCTCGCCGGCGGCATCGCGCACGATTTCAACAACATCCTCGGGGCCATCATCGGCAACACGGAACTGGCGCAGGCGGACACCCAAATCAGCCCGGCCACAGTGGATGGTCTCAAGGCAATCATGCAGGCCAGCGTTCGCGCGTCGGATCTGGTGCGGCAAATCCTCACCTTCAGCCGGCGGGAGGAACAGGAGCGCCAGCCGGTGCAACTGCATTTCGTCGTGGGGGAAGCGCTCAAACTGCTGCGCTCCACGGTGCCCGCGACCATTGAGTTGGAAACCCATCTGGCCAACACGCCGACTGTGCTGGCCGACCCTTCCCAGATTCACCAAATCGTCATGAACCTGTGTACCAACGCCGCGCACGCGCTGCGCGGGAAGCCGGGCACCATCAAAGTGGAACTCGCCGAAGTGGCGGTGGACGCCGGCGTCGCGCAAACCCACGCCGACCTGCCCCCCGGCAACTATGTGCGCCTGACCGTCGCCGACAACGGCTGCGGGATGGACCGCGCCACCCGGGAGCGAATCTTTGAACCCTTCTTTACCACCAAAGCACCCGGCGAGGGCACCGGCCTCGGACTGTCCGTGGTCCATGGCATCATGAAGAGCCACGACGGCGGCGTCGCGGTTTACAGCCAGCCGGGCGAAGGCACCGCGTTTCATCTCTATTTTCCCGTTCTGGATGCCGCCGCTGCGACTGAGGCTGAGGCTGAGGCCGTGTTGCCGCCGGTGCCACGCGGCCGGGGCGAACACGTCCTCTTCGTGGATGACGAACTGCCGCTGCTGCTGCTCGGCCAGAAAGTGCTCGAGGATCTGGGCTATCAGGTGACCACGGAACGCAGCGGGATGGAAGCGCTCGCCGCCGTTCGGGAACAGACCGATCCGCAGTTTGACCTCGTCGTCACGGACCTGACCATGCCGGGGATGAGCGGGGCCGAACTCGCCCGCCAACTACTCGCCCTCCAGCCGCTCCTGCCCATCATCCTCACCACGGGCTACAGCCCGACGCTGACGCCGGAGAGCACGCGCGAAATGGGCTTCCGGGACCTCTTGCTCAAACCCAACACGGGCCGGACGCTCGGCGAAGCCGTGCATCGCGTGCTAACCACCCTGAACCCTGCCTGACACCTTATGAAAACCATCCTCCTCGTCGATGACGACGAACTCTTCGGCGACATGCTCAAGAAGACTCTCCTCCACCTCGGTTACACCGTGTTGCGCGCCCGCAATGGTAACGAGGCCCTGCAGCTTTACGACCCCGCAGTGGTGGACCTCGTGCTGACCGACCTGATCATGCCCGACAAGGAAGGCATTGAACTGATCTTGGAACTGCGGCGCGCCCACCCGACCGTGAAGTTCATCGCCATGTCCGGCGGCGGCCGCAATTCCCCGGAAGATTATCTGGACATTGCCCGGCGGCTGGGCGCGGTGACGACCCTGACCAAACCCTTCCAACAGGATGAGCTGGTCGAGGCCCTGCGGAAGGCTCTGGAGCCGGCGTAGGGACGGAAGGGAAACGGGATGGATTTCAGAATCAACCCCGGCAATTCTCATTTTGGCGAAGCGCCGATTTGAAATCGGCTTAAACCGCCCGAAAGGAAAGCAGATTTCGGTGTCGTCAGGTCAAAAGCCGGCTACCAGCCGGCGCTCCGTTGCCACGCTCCACTAAAATGAGAATTGCTGATCAACCCGGCTTGTTTGACCGGCTGGACGAGGGTCAGACAAATGAGTTTCAGCGGGCCCCTAAACGGGCCGCACAGTGCACTTCATTTTTTGCCGGTGGTTGAACAGCCGCCATCCCGCCGGTAGATCGGCGTCACATACGAGCCAGCCCGAAAACCCGTTGGCCCCTCCCACAGGTCAAACCCCTGGCACTCATCCGCGACGAAATCACCACGACGTACGACTTCATCCCACATCAGCAACCGAAACTGGTTGGGGATGCCGGTTGACGCGGGATCGCCCGGCGGGTGCGCCCGCCGGATCGCGTCATGCGTCTGTGCTTCACTGGCTTGGTCGGCGGATTTCATGTGTGATTGTTCTCCCGGCGGTGCAAACCGCACCGGACCGGCAGAAAAAGAGTGTTAAACTCCGCGGCCGTCTTGCGACGGCTGCGGAGGACGTTGCGGCCTTCAGCAGCAAGTGTCATTGCACACAGGGACCGGACACCTGTTCTGTTGCCGTACCTGCCTTCCGGGAAGCCTCATTTGGTGGCGCGGAATTCCGCGTACCGGCTTCCCTGAAGAAATCGTTTCCCGGGCAATCGCGGGAGGGTTGCGGCAGCCGGCCGTAAACGGGTCGTTCGCCTTTCACGTTCATCAAGCTGTCAAGATTCCTTAATTGTAGATGATTACCACGTTGCCACCAGAAATGGTGATGCTCGTAATGGTCAACGCTGTCATTGACCGGATACGATAGAACCGGGGGCTGCCTGACAAGGGGGCTGTTATGGTCTTGCTCCCGGAATCAAGTGATTGCCCGCTGGTGTCCAAGTATGAACCAGTGACCGTTGTTGCTGATACCAGGGTGGTCGCGGCTGGTGCCGCTGGAGCGGTAACGGTAGCGGCTGCAAGCGTAACCGCAGTCTGTGCCAGCAATCTGCCGTTAATCGATGCGCCCGTCCCGAGGCTGATTGATGTCAGGGTCATTATGATTCCCTCAAAGTGACTGGTCGTTCCGAGGGAGACGTCACCGAAGGCCTGCCAGAAGACGTTCGCGGCCAATGCACCACCCGTCAGATGAATCCTCGTGCCGTTCGCCTGGGTAATTTTTCCCGCGCTCTGGAAGATCCAGACATCGTTCGGGCCGCCGTTGAGAGTCACATCGGATGATATCAAAACATCGGTGCCCCACTTGTAGAGACCCGGGACGAGAGTCAGCCCGCCAATCTGTCCGGCACCGAGTTCGGTGAAATCGGGCAGGCTTCGTCCGGCGGCGTCCGTGTAGGCCGTTTGCATATCGCCGATGGCCGTGGTGAGGTTGGCCGGAGTGGGTGCCGCATAGTCGGGGGCGTAAACTTTTCCGGTAATCTGGGCTGAGGTCGAAAAGGGACTGGAGGCGGTAAGGATCAATGAAAATCCGGTGATGGCGGTCGAGTCGATGGGACTCACTCCGATATCTCCGGTAATCGCGGAGGCCGGACCGGTTGAGATTCCTGATTTTGCCAGAACCACAAAATTGCCGGCCATCCCAAGGTTTACCGGCGCTTGCGCTGCCGTCGTTTCCCAGTGCGGGACGATCACGGCCACGGCGAGGCAAAGGCCCACGCGAAGCCGTTTCGCTGCGTTTACCACAAGTGCTGATGGAATCATTTTCATTTTGTTTTCGATGGTCATTTGATTGATCGTCTGGCCTGAAACTAGACGGGAAGGCGCGTGGGAGCTATTGGGGGATTCACCGGGGGGGGGATCCCCCATTGAAGCATTTCCAAAACCACGAACCGACATCGAGCGTGTCTGAATACACAGGAGGCACGGTCGAACAGCGCCAGCGTTATGGACTGCGGTGGCAGCGGCGTGGAAAGCTGGTCGGAGCGCGGACTTCAGTCCGCAGAGACGTGGATATGCCGATAGACCTCCACCGTTTTCGATGGGTGTTTTTGAAGCAAGAACTGGTGCCCGGCCCGGATGATACGACCGCATCATGACCGCCGGCTGCGGGTGGACGTTTCTGCGGACTGAAGTCCGCGCTCCAGGGCGTTCGGTCCAAGCGGAGCACGGTCGAACAGCGCCAGCGTTATGGAGTGCGGTGGCAGCGGCGTGGAAAGCTGGTCGGAGCGCGGACTTCAGTCCGCAGAGA
>CALBIE010000130.1 GCA_937893495.1 uncultured Verrucomicrobiales bacterium
AGTATTTCGTTTCCGGAAGGGCTGTCACGGACGCTGGATTTTTATCGGGAATAAACTGGCGGCGGCTTGACGTGAATTGATTCGATGAGTGCAGACGTAGAACCTCAAGTTACGGGCAAAGCAATCCTCGTTGTGGAGGACAGCCCGACCGAGTCGTTTGCGTTGAAGAAGATCCTCGAAAAGGTCGGCCATCTTCCGTTCATGGCCAAGTGCGCCGATGAGGCTCTCGAAATTCTCAACGAGAATTCGATCGACATGATCCTTTCGGACATCGATATGCCGGGGATGAACGGCTACGAGCTCTGTCTGCGGATCAAGAGCAACGATGAATGGAAAACGATTCCAGTGATATTGCTGACGACGCTGAGCAGTCCGCTCAATCTGCTTCAGGGACTCAAGGCGCGCGCGGATTACTATCTGACCAAGCCTTACACTTCTCGATTTCTGCTCTCGCGCGTCAATCGGCTGCTCGCCAGTCCTCCGGGAGCGCCCGATCCGGAGGTTGAACCGTTGACTGTTACCGTGCAGGGCAATGACCATCAGGTTACGGCCGGGCGCCGGCAGATGCTCAACCTGATGATGTCCACCTATGAAAGCGCGGTGCGGCAGAACCATGATTTGATCACAACCCAGGCCGAATTGCATGAGGCGAATCAGCAATTGCAGGAGAAGCAGGAGCAATTGCGCGTGGCCAATGATTACCTGACCATGCTGGCCGCCACGGACGGGCTGACGGGTTTGAAGAACCATCGGGTGTTCAAGGAACGCATCGAAGACGAATTTCAGAAAGCCGCCCGTTACAGCATTCCGTTGTCATTGATGATGATCGACGTTGATCAGTTCAAACAGTTCAACGACTCGTTTGGACATCCGGCCGGTGATGAAGTGTTGAAGAAAGTGGCGAAGCTGCTGCTTGAGACAACGCGCAACACCGACCTGGTGGCTCGCTATGGGGGTGAGGAATTCGCCGTGCTTTTGCCGGTCACGGATAACGACGCCGCGTTCGCCCTGGCCGAACGGATTCGGGCAACGATTTACGAAGCGGAATGGGAGCATCGGGGCATCTCCGTAAGCATCGGCGTGACGACGATGAATGCCGATACCCGGACGGCTGCGACACTGGTAGCGCTGGCCGATGGCGCATTGTATCACTCGAAGCAAACTGGGCGTAACCGCGTAAGTCGAACGGATGATCTGCCCGGGCAGGGAAATACCGAACTGTTGCATTCCACGAATGTCAAATGAAGGAAAGCACGGCTCCATCCAAACCGAGAGTCCGCGTCTTCATCGCGGATGACCATCCGTTTCTGCGGCTGGGCATCAAGTCGCTCATCAATCAGACTGACGATCTCGAATGCTGCGGCGAGGCGGAGAATGTCAAAGGCACTTTGCACGGGGTCGATGCACTCAAGCCGGACGTCCTGATTCTGGACCTCTGTCTCGGTGACAGTGACGGGTTGGAACTCATCAAGTCGTTGCGGGCGCAACATGAGAAACTGCCGATTCTCATACTTTCGCAACTCGATGAAACGCTGTACGCCGAACGCACGCTCAAGGCCGGTGCGCAGGGTTACATTATGAAGGAGCGCGCTACCGACGATGTTCTTGACGGTGTGCGAACCATTCTCGAAGGCGACCTGTTTGTCAGTCGCAAAGTAGCTGCCCTGGCGGTGCGCAAGATGGTGGAGACACGCTCCGATTCAGCTGCGAGCGAAGTGGATGTTCTTTCCGATCGTGAATTGCAGGTATTTCGTCTTTTGGGCGCGGGCAAAAGCACGCGGGGCATTGCGGAGACGCTGAACCTCAGTTTCAAGACCATCGAAACCTACCGCGAGAACATCAAGCACAAGCTGAGCCTGCCCGACGCCAGTGCGTTGGTGCATCGGGCCACCGAATGGGCGCAGGGCCAGGCTCGGGTCGCCCCAGAGGAAGTCTCGCCGCCGCAACCGCCGCCCGCGAAGAAGAAGAAGCGCGCTTAGCCCGAATTCCGAAGTTGGGGAGCACACCCGCCTCGGGTGTGGCTGGCCGTGCCTCGCGGCCAGCGTCTTGCGCGCGAAACCAAGACGAACGCTCGGATCGTTTCGGTGCGACCTGGTTTTCCGCGAGGGCGCGGAAAACAGCGCCCGAGGCGGGCGCGCTCCTCAATCCATTTCGGAATTTGGGCTAACCGCAATATTTCATAGGCGAAGTTGAATTCTGGGTTGGCTGGGTTTCGC
>CALBIE010000131.1 GCA_937893495.1 uncultured Verrucomicrobiales bacterium
GTGCTCGCCACCCAGAACCCGATCGAACAGGAAGGCACGTATCCGTTGCCGGAAGCGCAGTTGGATCGATTCCTGTTTGAACTGTTGCTCGAATATCCATCGCTGGAGCACGAGGAAATGCTGGTCGCACAACATTCGTTTGCTCCGTTGGAAAAACTCCGCGCGGTCATGACGAGTGACGAAGTGCTGGCCTATCGCGATGCGATTGCCGGCATTCCCGCCGCACCCAATGTGGTCAACTATGCCGTTCGTCTGATTCGCTCGACGCGACCCGATGACGAGCTTGCGCCGGACTACATCAAAAAATGGGTTCGCTGGGGAGCGAGTCCGAGAGCGACGCAGAATCTGATTATTGCCGGTCGTGCGCGGGCAGCGTGTCAGGGGCGTTTCAATGTAGCCTGCGAAGACGTCGCGGCCTTGGCCCCGCTCGTTTTGCGACACCGGATCATCCGCAGTTTTCAGGCGGATGCCGAGGGGAAGAGCGCTGATGAGATCGTCGCGCAACTGCTCGTGGATGTGCAGAAGTGAGTGGTTCAGTAGTCAGTACACGGTGCACAGTCTTTGACATGAGCGAGATCATGACAACGCAAAGCTTTTTTTCGAATCGTCCGATGCCGGATTCTCTCATTACACCGGGCCGCAGGTTACCGATTACTGGCCACCGTGCACTGTGCACTGAGAACTGTTTACAGAGCACCAGACACTGAGCACTTTCAAAAAATGACTTCCACCCACACGCGACTCGCCGATCAGTTTGATCCCAAAGTGCTCGCCGCGCTGGAGGGATTGGACATGAAAGCGCGCTACGTGATGGAAGGTTTCCTGCAAGGCGTGCATGAAAGCCCCTTCCACGGATTCAGCGTCGAATTCAGCGATTACCGCGAATACCAGCCCGGAGACGATCTGAAATTCATTGACTGGCGCCTCTTTGCCCGCACGGATCGGCTGTATATCAAGCGCTTCATGCAGGAGACCAACGCGCGCTTTTACGTCCTTTGCGATACCAGCGCGAGTATGGGCTATCGTGGTTCGGAAGCCTGGGGATCCAAGTTCGAAGCTGCCCGCATTGTGTCCGCCGCAATTACATGGTTTCTGCTCCGGCAAAATGACGCGGCGGGGCTAATCGCTTTGCAGGAGGATGGCGTCAGTTATCTGCGACCTTCGCAAAGCTCGGCGCAATTCGGTACCCTGCTTCGGCAACTCGAGCACCTGCGACCAGCCGGGGCGGAATGCCTGACGCGATTGCTGGAGCAAACCATTCGGCTGGCGCATCGTCGCAGTATCATTCTCCTCTTCTCGGATCTGCTCGAGCCTTCCGAGGATTTGCAGAACTGTTTTCAGCAACTGCGGTTTTACGGCCACGAGGTCATCGTGTTTCAAGTGCTCGATCGGGACGAAATTGAATTCCCGTTTCGCGATGCGAGTGTCTTTGAAGATATGGAGGCTGGCTATCGCCGACAGATTGCCCCGCAACTGGCCCGGGAAAAATACCTGTCGCGATTCAACCTGTTCATGGATGAGCACCGCGACTTTTTTCGTGGTCTGGGGATTCCGCACTGCGTTGTCCGCACGGATGAAAATCCCTGGCAGGCATTGGCGCTGTTTCTGCACGAACGAAAACGATTCAGTTGATTCGAGGAAGACGAATGATGAGCGGTGTAATTCGATTAGCGCGCCCGAAGGGGAGCACAGCCGGCCCGGCTGTGATGTTTGGCGGCTCGCCAAACACCTCCGGTGAGGGCGTGCATATTGAAACGAAATATTCGGACACTGGCCGGCCATCGGACAACTTTTTGAGCGGAACGATGCAATTGAAGCGGCGGGAGCGCGGCATTTATGCCGCAGACGTTCCCGCTCGCAGCCAGCAGTTGCGCATCGGCCCGGGGCGCACACTTTCAGGCGCGTCAAAACACGCGAACCAATACCCCACGCGCAGGTTGGCAAATCCACGTTTCTGCGGAATAAATTCCGCGCTCCCACTTCTTCGTTCCGGTTTAAGCACTGTAGCCGACGACGTGAGGAGGCGGATTTTCCGGGCCATCCGCCCGGCGAAATTCGCCCCGCCGCCGCGACGTCTCTATCCTGAAACGAAAGTGGCAATGTTGGACGCCGTTGACATGTTCGACGAGCCGTCGAACGACACAGCCGGGCCGACTGTGCTCCCCCGTGCCCGACTACTGATTACTGTGCGCTGAATACTAACCCATGCTCACCTTCCTCAATCCGTGGTTCTGGCTGGGCGCGCTCGCGGTGGGCGCACCGATCTGGCTGCACTTGCGGAGAAAGGAGCCGAAGAATCTCGTTCAATTCTCCGCGTTGCGGTTTCTTGAGGACGAACCACAGGCAAAGCAAAGCCCGCTCCGGGTCCAGCAGATATTGCTGCTGCTGCTCCGCATCATGGCGTTGCTGCTGCTGATTGCCGCGCTGGCGTGGCCGTTCCGGCAGGACGACCTGCCGCCGGTCGTTCGTGAGAGCCATGTGTATCTCATCGACAACACGATGAGCCGGCAGGTCGGTAATGGATTTGCCAGCGATCTGGAGAAAGTCCGAGAACGGATTGCCGACACGCCAAGCGACATTCAGGTGGCCGTCGTCGAGTTGACGGGTCAATCTCGCGTGATTGTGTCGTTCGCGGATGATCGAGCGACCGTAAAGGAGAAATTGGCGCTCCGGCAACCTTCTCATCAGCGCGGCAACTACCTCTCCGCCTTTCGGCTGGCCGGCAACCTGCTCAACAATGCCATCGGTGAGCGGAAACGGCTCTTTTTCCTCGGCGACAATCAGGCCAATCAATGGCTGGAGAACGTGGCTGCGCCACCTTTTCTCGGAGATGTTGCGGTCGAACTCCTGAATCAATCTAATCGGACTAATGCCGTAACGCTTTCGCTTTCCGAACCCGACGTGCAACGGGTTTTTCTCGGTGACAAATCACTTGTTAATTTCTCGGTTACGCTTCGTTATCCGGCGGCGGCCGTAACGGCACAGGTCGCGATTCGAGCTAATGAACAGATTGTTTCGGACGGGCAGGTCGAGCTGGATTCGAAGACGGGCGTGACTATCCTGCAGGCGCAGTGGGAAGCGGATCCCGCGGATTGGATTCGCGGTGAAGTGGTTGTCACGAACACGTTGGATGAGTTGGCGGCCGATGACCGGGTTTACTTTTCCCTCGAACCGGTTCGCGAAGGCCGGGTTGCGGTGCTCGCGCAATCCGGATTCCTGCGGGCCGCCCTCTCGCCGGACGTCATGCGTGGTCAATGGGCGGCGCGTCACATCAATCCGGCCGAACTGGACGCCGAATTTGATCGAGGAACCGACGACGAGGCGCTGGTCATTGAGAGCCAATACCTCCAGTCGGCCGCGGCGCGGAAGTTACTGTGGCGCTATTTGAGCAACGGGCGGGGCGCGCTGTTGCTTTTGGACAAGGTCAACCCGGCCGTGCGCGGCGTATTGAAGGAATTGGGCTTCACCATGAAATCGCCGCAACTCAGTTTCAAGGAGCAGAAACCCGCTTACATCTTCACGCGCCATCCGGTGTTTCATCCCTTCAGTTCACCGGATTACGGAAATATGACTGAGATTACTTTTCACAAAAACTATCGGGTGGATTCTTCGCACGCTTTGCCGCTGTTGTTCGGCGCGGAGGGCGATGGCCTTTTTTTCCAGGGGCGTCAGACGCCCGGCCCTCTATTCCTGGCCACGTTCGGGCTCGACCGTCGTCATACTTCCTGGCCGATACACGCGACCTTTATTCCGTTCCTTGACCTGGTGCTGCAACACGCGCGATTCAAGGACCAGACGCCCACCACGTTTCAACCGGGTGAATTGGCCATCATTCAATTCCCCGGCGGATCGGGAGTGACGCGCGTCATCCTGCGGCGGGATGAAACGGAGTTGGCCAGCGCGCTCGTTGTCAACGGGCGGGCGCAACTGGTGATGCCGGATCAGCCCGGCCTCTACTCGCTGTGCCATAATGATTCACTGGAGCCGCAAAAACTCTTTGCCGTGAACCCGTCGCCCCTCGAATCAGACCTCGAGTACCTGGCTGAGCCGATGGCGCTTCAGAATTGGAAATTGCCGGATACGGTGAATGACCCGACCACCGCGGAAGCCACCGGCGGCCTGACGGTGGCCAGTATCTGGCGACAACAATACTGGTGGTGGCTTTTGTTCGCGGGCCTGGCTATGTTGCTGGGCGAAACCCTTTGGACTGAATTCGGCCGTCGTCGCTCTCAAGCACTATGAAACGGATCTCCCTGGTAGAGGATCAATTGCGCGCCGCTGCGACGCGGTGGAAGTGGCTGCAGTTCTGGATACTGACCGCGCGCTTCGGCATCGGCGCCTGTGTCGTGTTTCTTTTCCTCGGCGCGTTGATGGTGTCGGAGATTATCTCCAACAAGCATATTGTCATTGTCACGTCCATTCTGTCTTCCGTGTTTATCGCCGTGGGATGGCTCGTCATCGCGCTGAACCTGATCGCATCAGATTCCGAGCGCGCCTGGCTTGCCCGTGAATTGGAGAATGAGAATCCTGACCTGTACGATCGCGTTAACACGATCGTACATCTTGAAAAGGCAACCGACTCTGAATCCAAGGCGTTCTTTGATCCCATCGCTGGGCAGGCTCAGACGGTGTTACTCACTCGCCAGATTGAAGCGCCCTTTTCCTCCGCCAACGCGTGGCTGCATGCCGTCACCCTGGTGCTGGTTTGTGGACTGACCGCCTGGTTCTTCGGCGCCTACGATCCGTGGGGCAAGGTCATGGCTGCCAGCGAGCTGCCAGGTGCGGTTGAAGAAGTGGCGGAGGAAGAGCTGCCATTGGAACTGGCGTTCCCCACCAACACCGTCGCGGAAATGGAGAAACCCTGGGCCGAGATTCGCATCACGGACCCCGGTTATGACATCACCATCAACCGGACGAGTTCCGTGCCGGTGCAGATCGAGGCCGCCGCGAACAGCCCTCTCAGCGACCTTCAATGGCGCAGTGCCCTGAACGCGGGTGTGGAAGAGGTTCACCAATTGCCGTCCCCGGACGAACCGCTCTTTGCCGCGTACTCGCGAGTCATCGACGCACAGGAAATGCGGCTGGCAGACTGGGACGTGCTGACTTATTTCGCCGGAGCGAAGACGGATAACGGCAAGCACGAATCGGAGATTTACTTCCTTGAGGTTCAGCCGCTTCCCGAGGAACTCGACGCCTTGCGCGGTGGTTCATCCCAATGCTACGATTTTCTCAACGAACTCACCGGCCTCATTCGCGAGCAACAGCATCTTATACGGCTGACGCGAACCCAGGCAAATCAGAAGGCGCCCGATCCGGTGGAATGGGACAACCTGGCGGACAGCGAAGAGGAGATGACGGTTTCCATCGAGCACTTCACTGCCGGGCTGCGGGCTGCTTTTGATGAGAAATTACTCGCGGGAATACTCGGCGATTTGAAACAGGCGCGCATCGCCACGGATTCGGCGGCAATTCTTTTGCGTGATCACGCAGGGTCCGACGGTGAGCTGTTGGAACGTTCGGCGCTCGCGCATCTCTCGGCAGCGCGCCAACATTTTCAGCAAGCCATCAGCAGGAATCCGGACGCGTTTCGCGATCCGGCCGATCCGAAACTGCCGAATCCGGATCTCGCCAAACGACTCGCTGAGATGGAGGAGTTTAATAACGAGGCGAAGGCAGCGGCCGAGTTTGTGAAGGCGACCCGCAAGAAGCAGGATGAAATCTCCCAGCGGCTGGCGAAAACCACTTCGAGCGCCGTTCGCAAAAGGATGGCCGATGAGGAGAAACAATTGCGCGAGAAGTTGAAGGATTTTCAGGATAAGCATCCGCAGGCGTTTGCTGAATGCCAGAGCCAGGGCGCGGCGGCGGGTCAGGCGATGAGCAATGCGGAAGGCGCGCTGCGCAGTGGCAGTTCCAGCAATGCTCGCAACCGTTCCGCCCAGGCGGGCGAGTCACTTGAGAAACTGGAAAATGCCGTACGCGCCGCCGCCGACGGGCAGCAACTCGTGGATGCTCATCAGCTCAAGGAAATGCTGGACGACCAGATTCAGCAAATGGGGCAGGCGACGAAACCGGGTGCGGGCGGAATGTCCCGCGAGCAGGTTCAACAGCTTACCGACGAAACGAAGAAGACCTTGAAGCAGATGCAACAGGCCGCCAGCAACGGCGGCGGCACCAACGCCTTTGGTGATGAATTGCGCGAGGCATTGGCGCCTGAAAAACTTTCGGAGATGAATCAGCAACTTGATCAGACGGCGGGTGCACCACAGGATGCTCAGCGCCGGGATGCGGCCGGGAAGGCGCGTAATGGCATGCAGGAAGTCAGCAACGCGTTTGATCAGAGTCTTCCCTCACCGTTGCAACTCGCTCGATCGAAGGATCAGTTGGGACGCGGCAAACCGGGGCAGTCGCAACAGGGGATGGATCAGCTTTCCGAGATGCTTCAACAAATGAAGGATCAGAATCGTCAGCTCTCGGAGTCGGAGCGCAAACAAATGCGGAGCGCACTGGATCAGATGCGTTATGGACGGGCACAGAAGGGTGCGGGCAGCGACCGATCTCAGATGATCGCGCTGTTGCTGGAGGAAATTGATAAAGGCGAACCAATGGACGCACTGAAACTGCGGCAGTTGGTCGAGCAGTTGAAACGGTTTAACGCCGAATTGCCCGATGGTGCCAGGCCTGATCCGGAAAAATTGGCAGGGTTGAAGAACATTGATCCCGGCAAGTTTCCACCGGCCTATCGCAGTCGCATCGAGAATTACTTCAGGAAATTATCGGAGGGGCGATAATTCGTGACCCACGATTTTCAATTCGATTTTCCGATGGCCTGGCAGATTGGCGTGCCGGTTATTGCGCTGCTGGCCGGTGTTTTGTTTCGGCATTGGCGACGTCTCGGATTCGACCCATGGAAGGCGGGCACGCTCACTCTCTTGCGGACATCCGTGCTGCTCGGAATCATCCTGCTGCTTGCCCGACCCGTCTGGGTTGAGCGGTTCGAGTCGCCGGACAAGCCGCGACCGGTCGCCATCCTCCTCGACAAAAGCGAGAGTATGTCGCTCGAAGAAGGAGGGCAGGCTCGTTACACGAAGGCGGTCGGTTTTTTACGCGACCAGTTGATTCCCGCTTTGAAAAAGGCGGGATTGAAATCTCGAGTGGGCTTGTTCGATGGTGAACTGGATACGGAGCACAAAGGCAGGATCGCCGAAACGAAACCAATCGGCAAGCGGACGGATCTGGGGCGCGCCGTGGCCGACATGGTTGCTCATGACGAAACGCCGCCATCGGCGGTAATCGCGCTGACCGACGGAGTCGCCACCGAGACCGGCCACAATCGTCGTGCCATCGCCGCCCTGGCGGACAACCGCGTGGCATTCGTCGGGATTGGTTTCGGCAGTGACACGGGCACACACACGCTTTCGCTTCGTAATGTGGAGTCACCACCGGTCGTCGTCAGCAAGACGCAGTTTCAAATCTCGGCGCACGTCGAGGCGCAGAATCTGCCCGCGGCAACGGCACTCGAACTCGTTCTTTTCCGCGAAGGCAAGGCGTTGTTCCGCAAAACCGTCACCCCCGGCGCGGGGTCGCATTCGTTGATCGAAAACTTTTCCGTAAAGGAAGCCGAACCGGGCCGTGTGAAGTTTACGGTGCAACTGCTGCCGCCGGATTTGCCGGGATTGAAAACCGTCTCAACCCGTGCCGAGACGTCCGTGACGGTGAGCGACGACAAGGGATTGCGTGTTCTGTTCGTGCAGGGTGCGCTGACTTGGGACTACAAGTTCCTGCGACTGGCGCTCGAGGGCGACTCGGGCATCAAACTCACTGGCCTGACCCGCACTTCAGAAAAATCGGTTTTTCGGCAGAACGTCGAAACCGCCGATGAATTGCTGACCGGATTTCCGACGAAGATCGAGGAACTCGCGCCCTTTCGCGTCGTGGTGCTTTCCGAACTGCGTCCAGCCGATTTGTCGCGTTCTCAACAGGACCTGCTCGCCAAATATTGCGGCGAACTGGGAGGAGGCGTCATGATCATGGGCGGACGCGAGACGTTTGATTCGTCATGGAAAGGCAGTCGTCTGGAGAAACTCTTGCCCGTCTCGTTTGGATTTCAGCAATCAGCTGCTACCGTCGTTCAGCCCTTTCGCATCGAACTCACGCCCGATGCGCTCAATCACAATGCGTTTCAATTGGCCGACGGAAAACCGACGGCCGAACCGTGGTCGAAGTTGCCGGCGTTCAAGCAATACGGTCAGGCGGAGGCCGCCAAGCCGGGCGCCCGGGTCTGGATCGTGCATGCTCGCGATAAAAGTCCCAGCGGTAAACATCCGCTGCTCGCCTCGCAACGATATGGTGCCGGAATCTCCGCCGCCTTGTGCCTGCAAAACCTCTGGCGCTGGCGCATGGCCAAGGGCAGCGAACCCGGCGATTTTGACCGCTTCTGGCGGCAATGGTTACGATTCCTCGCCGAGTCCACCCGGCAGGAAGTGATGATTCATTTTGCCGATCAGGATCTTCGCCCCGGCTCGACGGTTCGCGTCACGCTTGAGCGCCATGTGTCCGGTTCAGCCGAGATCAAAGCCCGACCGTCTTCCTACTATGTCCGGTTGCTGGGCGAGGCTCGCACGGTTCTGGAAACTCAACAGGTCAAACTGGTGCCGGGACGCCCAATCGACGTGCAATTCAAGATCGCCAATGCCGGGCTTTACGACATTTCCGTGACCGATGAAAACAAAGTGCCCGTGGCCGACCGCCCACTGGAGATTCGCGATCTGAACCGGGAGTTTCAACATACGGCGCGTGACATGCAGATGCTGGAACAATGGGCAGCCGTCACCGGTGGCCTGAGCGCGAAGGTGGAGGAATGCCCGGAGGCCGGCGAGGTGATTCGCCGGGTGATCGAGCAGGTGCAACAACGTCGCCTGCGCGAGCCGCTCCGCAAACCGGCGGGAATCAATGGCTGGATCCTGGCGCTGCTGGTGGGGGCTTTGAGTGCGGAATGGATTTTGCGAAAACGCTGGAATTTGACTTGAACAGGAATCAGTACCACCGAAACGCATGAACAAACACACCTTCAAATGGACCGGACACCTGATGATTCTGGCTCTCGTCGTCGGTGGCCTGGTGGCCGTTCATGCCGCGAGCAAGTCCTCGAATCAATCGGCCACTTTTTTCATGGGCCGGATTCGTTACAGCAGCAATAACGGCAACGACTGTAGCGGCGTCGGGCGCGAACTCATCAAGCTCGTCTCACAAGTATCCACCATTCGGGTCAAGGAGGAAAAGGTGCTCCGGCTGACGGACGACGAATTGTACGAAACCCCGTTCGTCTTCATGAACGGTCATCGCGATTTCAAGCTGACCGAACAGGAGATTGAAAACCTGAGGAAGTATTTTCGCCATGGCGGGTTTTACTTTGCCTCCGGGTGTTGCACGAATCCCGAGTTTCCCAAAGCCTGGCGCCGGGAATTCAGTGGAATTCTACCGGGCGAGTCCGTGAAAAAGATTCCTTATGACCACCTGATTTATCGGGCGTTCTACAAAATCAATCGCATCGCCTGCCTCCACGTGAAGAAGGATATTTATCTGGAGGGGCTTTTTTACCAGGGACGACTCGTTGCGGTTATGTGCGAGGAGGGCTTGTGTTGCTCGTTCAGCATGCAAAACCGTTGCAACAAGGGCAAAGGCGTCGGGCCCGAGGACGGTAAGCGCCTGGCGCTGAATATCGCCGTCTATGCCCTGACGCACTGAAACAGACGACTGGTTCAAGCGTCATTGATCGTGCTGAGGCCGGGAACGGCCGGCCTAAACGATTAGCGTTTATCAGCGTGCCTCAGCGGTTAGACTTACCCCATGCCACGACGTGCAGTCCGCGCCAGTCCCCGCTCCAAAGACCGGCTCACGCCAGAGCAGCGTTCGTGGAACATGTCCCGCATTCGCGACAGGAATACGAAACCTGAACTCATCGTCCGCCGACTGCTCCATCGCCTGGGCTACCGCTTCCGTCTGCACGCGAAAATTCCCATCACCCACCCCGCCGCGACCGGGGAAAAGGCCGGGGTCAGGTATCGAATCGCCCGCTTCGTGAAACCCGATATCGTCCTGCCGAAATACCGGGTTGCGGTCTTCGTGCATGGCTGTTTCTGGCATCGTCACAGAGGCTGCAAAAACTGCACCACACCCACCGCCAATCGATCATTCTGGTTGAAGAAATTTGCCGGCAACGTGGAACGCGATCACCGGAATCAAAAGGCCCTGCGCAAGCTCGGCTGGAAACCGGTGGTTTTGTGGGAATGCCAGATTGACCGCACGGGCTTTGACGCCCGGCTCAAACGAATATCCGACCGATGGTGAATTCTCTGCCCACGAAGCCCAAAGCCGGGCCGGCGTTTGCGGATGGACACGGACATTCACGGATGGACGATAATTGGAAACGGGGAGCACAGGCCGCCGGCCTGTTCCATCGGGCGGCTCGCCCGATGGTCTTCTTCGCCGCAAAAGGCGCAAGAGCCTGGAACGAACACCTCACGCGGAGCCGCCAAGCCGCGGAGTGATCTTTGAACGCCCCTCCTCCGCGCCTCTGCGTCCCAGCGTGAGAATCTTCTTCAGCCGATTACCAACCACCAAGACACAAAGGACACGGAGAGGGTAACAAGGCTTAAGGCTTAAAGCTGAAGGCTGACCACCACCTCATTCGGCCACGGATTGAACACGGACATTCGCGGATGGACGATAATTGGAAACGGGGAGCACAGGCCGCCGGCCTGTTCCATCGGG
>CALBIE010000132.1 GCA_937893495.1 uncultured Verrucomicrobiales bacterium
CCGTATCTTGTCCAAAAATTCAGTAATTATGGGAATTCCACTATTCCATCCGAATAATTCTTAAACACGTATGACGGGGCGCTGACTGCTGCGAGTTTGCTTCACCTGAGACCTTCGGCATACCCTGTCCGCATTGAACACGGTTTATCTGGATTACAACGCGACCACGCCACTCGACCTGGAGGTGCGCGCTGCGATGGAGCCGTATCTGGGAGAGATCTGGGGTAATCCCTCCAGCGTGCATCATCTCGGAGTCAAGGCGCGAGCGCATCTGGATGACTTTCGGGACCGCGCGGCGCGGATCCTCAAAGGCAAACCGAGTGAAGTTGTTTTCACGTCTGGCGGAACGGAGTCAAATAATCTCGCGGTCTTCGGGACGGCGCGCCTGCTCAAGAGCAAGGGGCGCCATCTCACCACGTCCACCATCGAGCATCACGCGGTGTTACATTGCTTTGATTACCTCGAACGCAAGGAAGGCTTCGAAGTCACTCGCCTGCCGGTGAACGCGGAAGGCCGGGTTTCACTGGATGATCTGGCCAAAGCAATTCGACCCGACACCACGCTCGTTTCAGTCATGGCCGCCAACAATGAAACGGGAACCATTCAGCCCGTCGCAGAGCTTGGAGCGCTATGCCGGGAGCGGGGCATTCTGTTCCACACGGATGCGGTACAATGGTTCGGCAAACTTCCCTTCAATGACGTCGAATCGTTCAACGCTGATCTGGTTTCGTTGTGCGGGCACAAGTTTCACGGACCTCGTGGTGCGGGACTATTGTATATCCGCTCTCCATTGCTTCTCGATCCGGTCATGTTGGGTGGGGCTCACGAAAACGAACGGCGCGCCGGCACGGAAAATCTTCCCGCCATCGCGGGTTTGGTTGAGGCGATGGAGCGATTCATTCCGCAGCCTGTTTTCGACGCTGATGGTCTGCAACCCCTGGCGAAACGAATTCTGCAACTGGCGGATTCGTTGGACGGAGTTCACTTTCGCGGATCGCGGGACCACCGCCTGCCCAACACAGTCGCCATGACAGTGGAAGGCGCCGACAGCATCGTCCTGCTGGCCGGCCTGGACATGGAGGGGATTTGTGCGTCGAGCGGTTCCGCTTGTTCGGCGGGTTCGATCGAACCATCGCACGTCATGCGCGCCATGAACGTGAATCAGGCAGAGGCAAATGCCCTGCTCCGCTTTTCCCTCGGTCGCGATTCAACGGATGCCGATATCCGTCACTTGGAATCTGTTCTGCCCGGAGTCGTCGAGCGGGTAAGGAATGGTGGGCGACAAGCGCAGCCTTGAAACGGACAACCTCGTTCGAGGGAATTCAAGCGTCTCTCTGATTGATTTTGCGAGCGACAAAGCAGAAGCCCAAACTCCGATCAAAAGATCCAAGTGACGGAGGGGTTATCCCGGCTTAAAGCGTCGCCGGGCGCAATCGCAATGCGCGAGTCGGTCAACGAACTGCGACAGGTGTTGCCGGTGGCGCGGGCGCTCTCAGTGATAATGGTTCCCAGACAAAGGCAAGCCCGTTCCCGCCCGCGCTGGCAAGTCGTTTGCCGTCAACACTGAAGGAAAGACTCAGCGCGGCGGCCGCCGGCCCCCGCAACTCTTCAATCAATCCGCCTGAATCAATACTCCAAAGCCGAATGGTCAGATCCTCAGATGCCGTGGCCAGTATTGGCTTCTGAGGATGGAAAGCCAGGGCCGTAATGGCTCCATCATGCACGCGGATTTCACGAACTATTTTCAATGTTTCGATATCTCGCAATCGCACGAGTTTGTCCTGACCGCCTTCGGCAAAAAGATTCTTTCCTGGCGCAACAGCGATTTCGTAAATCTTCGTTTGATTGGTGACGGATCGCAGCCATTTGTCGTTGCTGATGTCAACCAGCGCTAAAATAGACGTATCTCCTTCCATCGAGGCCATTATCACTCGATTGGAACTCACCCACTCGCCGGCAACCAGTTCATTCGGCAAGTTGGTGAATGTTAACAATTCCTTGCCTGTCGCCGGATCCAGCACGCTCTCACCCGTCCAAAGCCGGTCACCAGACGGGCTGAGTCGTAGCAAAGTAAATCCGTTTTCCGATTCCCAATGCGCTCGCTCACGAAAAGACTTATCGACCTGTTCGAGCAAAAAGTAGTGATGGCCGGAAAGATTAAACGTCGCCCCACCAATCAACGCAACTCCCCCCGCAATACTCAGGTTCGCATCGCGCCCCGATGCGACCGATGAAATCCAGTTCGTGGAAATCGAACCATCGTTGACGAGTTGAACAATCTGCGGGTGCCCCGCTACGTCATTATGCACGATCGAATCATTGCTCGCCCAGAATCCGATCAAAGGAGGGTATATCCCTGACTCAACGACCCAACTCGGATCGAGCTGCGCCAGTTGCCAGCACTTCGTTTCATCGCCTGCCACAATCAATTCGCCGGACTGCGGATGCACGGCCGCATACTTGGAATTCGCGGTCACTCCCAGAATGTTCTGCAACCGCTTGCCACTGACCGCATCCCAGATCCGAACGTGATAAAACGACTGATTTCTCGGATATGTCAACGTCACCAGTCGAAAGTTATCCGGCGTGAAAGCCAACAGGCGGATGATGTTCTCACCCGCGCGAAACTGCGTGACCAATTGCCCGGCTTCCAGAGCGACTACTGTCACGCCCCCCTGACCATCACCGAACGCAGCGAATTCGCCGCTCGGGCTCACGGCCAGGCGGTACACCAGTGGCCCGGTGTTGGGCAGGCGCCGTATCTCGCGACCGGTTTTTGCATCGAGCAGTGCCGCGTCCGACTGATTAAATGCCACGACCACAAAATCGCCGCTCGGGTGAAAGGCCGCCTGCATCCAGTCGGTGTCCGGATCAAACGTCCAGACAACGTCGCCCGATTTGGCGTCATAGAGCCGAAGCGCAACCCGTTGCCCGGCGATCGGCTCTGGCGTAAATAATAACTGTTTTCCGTTCGGACTGAATTCGATAAACCAGGGTTTTGGAGACACCCACTCGCGCAACATCCTGCCATCGTGCGGGCTGTGAAAAACAACTTTGCCTTCCTCCCAATTTGCCACCGCCAACTCGTCGGCGATCGCCGAGTAGGACAGGGCGAATGGAGAATTCACATTCGTTCCGAACGTTCCGGAAAACTCCAGCAGACGTTTCCCGGTCAACGCGTTTACCAGGGTTATCCGACCATCTCCATCAGCAGTCACAAAAGTGCCGGGCAACCCTGAAAGTGCCTCGACCCCGAGTACCGGTACCGGGTTGGTGGATGACACTGTGGAAATCGACGTGTCCGCCCGGGAGAAGAGATAGTTCCAATTCGCGTCACGTAAATCCTCTGACACCAGGGCGAGCAATTCTCGCGCGGCAAGACCATCCAATTCTCGAATTGCCCCTTCACCCAGAGCGGTTTCCGCGCGCGCAAAAGCCCGACGATTGGCCTCTTTCTCGATCTCAGCCGAGCCTTGGGCCACCTTGGCTTTCCCTTCGTTCTCAGTAGCCAGCATCGCGTTTCGAGTTGCTCTTTTTTCACTCGATATCACTTTCGCCATGAAGCCAATGACCATCAGCACGCCAATGGAAAACGCCATCGCAAGCGTTTTGTGACGATTGACAAACAACCGAAACAAAGTCAACACGCTGGCCTCCTCGGCCGTCGTAGCGAAGCCTCCTTGATAGGCCGTTATGTCTTCCGAGAATTCGGCAACGCTTTGATAGCGTTCTGACCGCTCCCGGCGCAGCGCTTTCATGGCCACCACCGACAGTCGTGCCGGCACTTTCTCGCCAGGGCAATGTGGGAGACGTTCCATCCTCTCCGGCGCCTCAACCGAGCCAGTCGTCCGGGCGGCCGCAGCCGTGGCTTTCTCCATGAGATTCAGCGCGTTAAAACCGGTCGGCGCCATAATCGTTCCAGAACGAACCTTTGAAAGAACCTCCTCCAGCGAGTTTCCCACCACCGGAGGACGGAGCGTGAGAATGGCGTAGAGAACGCCGCCCAACGAGAATATGTCCGACCGGGCGTCCAGCTCCGCAATTTTCCCGGCCGCCTGTTCCGGTGACATGTAATTTGGCGTCCCCATCACCGCGCCTTCTATCGTCATCGAACTTCCCGTCATCTCCGTCGGGGCCGAATCGTGAATACCGGAAAAATCCCCGTCGCCCACTATCGCGCCGCTTTCTGCCGCAGAACCCTCCGCCACTGTCGCAAGATCATTTGTTGCTCCTGCCGCCAGCCTGGTTTCCGCCTCGGGCTCATCCAATACGGTCGCTATATCACCGGTTACTGCCGGAGCCTCATCGCCTGAATTGGACGCATCGTCCACTTCAGTCGCTATGTCGGGACAGGTCGCGGAAGGTGAAGCACTTGCAACCGTCGGCAATTCTTCAGGCACCACGACGGTGGCACCGGATAACTCGGGTAAAACCGTGGCGGCGGCCTCCTGAGCTGCGCTCTCCGAAAGGAATTTGGCCAACCCCCAATCCATCACGAGCACTTCACCAAATTCACCCACCATGATGTTCTCAGGTTTGAGATCACGATGAATGATGCCACGCGAATGGGCGAACCCGATAGCATCACAAACCTTTTGGAATATCGTGAGCAGGGTACTGAGCGGATACTCCGTCAAAGTCGTCGAGTCACTCAGCTTGAGTTTGCGCAGAACGTCATTCAGCGTCCCCCCCTGAACCAGCTTCATCGTGTAAAAGATACAGCCACGACTGTCTCTTCCGACATCATGAATTGGCACGATGTTCGGGTGGGCGAGTTGACCGAGCACGCGAGCCTCCTGGAGAAAGCGTTGTTTCTCATCTTCACTGGCCTGGCGACGAAGCATGACTTTCATCGCGACCGTGCGGCTCAACTTGTTATCGCGAGTCTCCAGCACCGCCCCCATGCCACCACGCGCGATCTCGCGACCAGGTTGATATTGGGATGCTGAACTCATTATTGTCCGACGTTGTGTACAAGAGTTTCCGGCAAGGCGCAACTTCAACCGGCACCAATCATCCACGGGCGCGGCCAGCAATTTGTAATCCAAAAGCGAAATAGAAAAAGAGCGCGCGCTCTCGCGGAAAACCCGGCCGCACGAAAGTGATCCGCGCGTTCATGTCAGTGTCGCGCGCAAGACCCTGACCGCGAGGGGCGGCCAGCCCCACCCGGGCGGGTGCGCTCCCCAACTTCGGAATTCGGGTCGAATCTAAAAGGCAAACTTAAGTACTACGAGCAACTCATAAATATCGGCGCCTGAACATCAGGGCAATTGAACGGGCACACCAAACTTCGTCAACCGGGCTAACAAAGAGCACGTTCTTCAGCGACCTTTGAGTTCCAGTCAATCGATCACCTGAATTCTTTCGGTCTGGTGCAATGGAGAATTCTCGATTCTTGATGGTTCGCCTGCCATCTTTCGACAATCTTTGCTTGTCGCGAATCTCCATAGCGTTATTTTCACTTCGGCTGAGAAAAACAAATTTCTGTCGAACAGGAAACGGGAAGCGCTGATTGGTGTGTGCCAACGCTTACGGCATGGGTTTGATAGCAGGGCGTTCGCCGGCGCCGCTGGAATAACTTAATTTAGACTCTTGCCATGAGCCACCAAATCTTGACCATCACCGAGCCGACGCCGGTTCCGCCTTATGAGGAGCGGGCCAATATTCCGGACATCCGCCGGGCCGGGTTGCATCCTGATTTCTGGTACCCACTCGCTCGCAGCCGCGAGGTGAAGCTGGGCAAGTCGCATGTGGTGACCTTTGCGGGTGAACCGATCCTGTTGATTCGAAGCAAGGAGACAGGCTTGTTCGCGGTGGAGAATCGATGCGCGCATCGTCAGGTTCCCTTAAGTGAGGGAGTCGTTGAAGACGGCGGGATCCGTTGTGGTTACCACGGATGGAAGTTCGACCACGAAGGCCGTTGCACGAGTGTCCCGTATCTGGACAAGTGCACCCTGCACCCGAACAGCATCAAGGCCTATCCCTGCCGCGAGCGATACGGGCTCATTTTTGTGTTCCCCGGCGACGCGGAGAAGGCGGACTCAGTTCCATTCCCGGAGATCTCTGCGGCGGAAGATTCGCGGTACAAGGTGCGAACGCTGGATCGACGGATCGGATGCCATTATTCCTTCATGCACGAAAATCTGATGGATATGAACCACCAGTTTCTTCACCGAAAGCTGATGGGAAATATTCAGACGCTGCTTCTCGACCGGCGGGAAGGGTCGAACTGGGTGGAGGTGGATTATTCCTTTTATCGCAAGAGCGGAAAACAATCACTCGGCGAAAAACTGATGATCAGTCGTAGCGGCACGGCCAAAGAAGTCACCGGTGAGGCAGCCGAAGCAGCCGAAGCCGAAGGCCGCAAGGCTCGGGACATCATGACCATCCGGACGGAGTATCCCTATCAGACTCTGAAATTCTGGACGGCAGGCAGCGACGCACCCGCTCTTGATCTCTGGAACCTGTATTACCCGGTGGAC